>CALDQK010001053.1 GCA_937911525.1 uncultured bacterium | reverse complement strand
TCTTGCTGGTCTTCTTGCTGGTCGCGGTCTTCTTGCTGGTCGCGCTCTTCTTGCTGGTCGCGGTCTTCTTGCTGGTCGCGGTCTTCTTGCTGGTCGCGGTCTTCTTGCTGGTCTTCTTCCTGCTCGCCGTCTTGTGGCCCGTCTTGCGCGCGCCCGTGGTCTTCTTGCGCCGGGTCGTCGTCTTGCGCGCCTTGGGCGCCTTCGCCCCGAGGGCCTCGGCCTCGTCGAGGAGCTGGGCCAGCTCGGGGCGGCAGGCGTCGCACGCGCCGCAGGGGTCGCCGGCCGGAGCGCCGAAGTAGGCCAGGATCGCCTGCCGCCGGCAGGCCCCGCTCCGCCCGTAGGCGAGCATGGCCTGCAGGCGCCGCTTCTCGTGGCGCTCGTGGGCGCGCAGGTCGTCGTAGTCCACCCGCTCGGGGTCCATCCCGACCGCCTCGAGCAGGCGCAGCGCGGCCTCGACCACGCGCCCCTTGAGCGTCCAGTTCAGCTCCTGCGAGACCGACTCGGGGTAGGGACCCACCTTCGCCGCGGCCCGCGCGATCCGATCGATCTGCTCCCGGCTGGGATGGCTCGAGGCGATGAAGAAGCGCTGGAGGTGGACATCCTCGTAGCCAAAGATCAGCGCGCAGGCGGCGGGCAGCCCGTCTCGCCCGGCGCGCCCGGCCTCCTGGTAGTAGGCCTCGAGGCCCCCGGGCAGGTCGTGGTGGATCACGAAGCGCAGGTCTTGCTTGTCGATCCCCAGCCCGAAGGCGTTGGTCGCGACGACCACGTCGAGCTCGTCCGCGAAGAAGCGGCGCTGGACCCGCTCGCGATCGGCCGCGGAGCGCCCCGCGTGATAGACGCCCACTCGTCGCCGCTTGCCCTGGGGAGGGTTGCGCAGCGCCTTGGCGACGCGGTCGCAGGTCTTGCGGGTCGAGCAGTAGACGATCCCAGAGCCCTTGGAGGTGGGGACGCGCTGGAGCAGCGCCTCGAGCACCGCGCCCTTGACCCGCGCCCCGCCGGTCACCGCCCGAGCCAGGAGCGAGAGGTTGGGCCGCTCGAGCCCGGCGATCACCTCGACGGGGTTCACGAGCCCGAGCTGCGCGGACACGTCGCGGCGCACCTCCGCCGTGGCCGTGGCCGTGACGGCGATCACCGGCGCGCCGAGCTTGGCGCGCGCTTCCCCCAGGCGCAGGTAGTCGGGTCGGAAGTCGTGCCCCCACTGCGAGACGCAATGGGCCTCGTCCACGGCGAGGAGCGAGACCTCGGCCTGGCTGAGGGCCCGCATGAAGCGCGGGCTGCGGAAGCGCTCGGGCGCCACGAGGAGCAGGTCGAGCTGACCCGCGCGCAGCTCGGCCAGGGTGCGGTCCTGCTCGGGGCGCGGTCGCTGAGAGTGCAGCGCGGCGGCGCGCAGGCCCGCACGGTCGAGGCGGGCGAGCTGGTCTTCCATCAGCGAGATCAAGGGCGAGACCACCAGCACGACCCCGGGCAGGAGCGCGGCAGGGAGGGCGTAGGTCAGCGACTTGCCCCCGCCCGTGGGGAGGAGGACGAGCACGTCGCGCCCGGCCAGCGCCCCCTCGATGGCCTCGCGCTGGCCTGGGCGGAAGGCCGCGAAGCCGAAGCGCTCCGAGAGGCACGCCCCCAGCGGGTCCTCGAGCGGCTCGGCCGAGGCGATCTTCGCCTGGGCCTTGGGACCTGGCGGAGGCGCGGGCGCCTCTGCGGGCTCCGCGAAGAGCAGGGTTTGGACGTAGTCCACCATTCTGCAAGAGGTTAGAAGGGGGGTCCGACGTCCAGACCCGGACCAGCCCCCCGCCCTAATTCTTAACGGAGCCAGCAGTACTGACGGTTGCGCCCCGTCCATCGCCCGCTATGATCCGCGGCTCGCCAGAACCCTCTACGAGGTCGATAAGAATCTATGGCCACTCGTCCGAACGTTAGCGTTGCCGTCAAGCGGGATGAGCCCGTCGAGCGGGCCCTGCGACGCTTCAAGCGCCTCTGCGAGCGCGCGGGCATCAGCAAGATCGTGCGTGGCAAGCGCTACTACGAGAAGCCGAGCGACGTCAAGCGCCGCGAGGAGCGCAAGTCCCTGCGCAACCGCCGCCGCGCCGAGCGCAAGGCTCGCGAGCGCATGCAGCGCAAGCTCGAGCGCGCCCGCAAGCAGCAGCGCAGCAAGAACAAGCCGCACTCGACCGAGCTCTCGACCGTCTTCGGTCAGCCCTTCCCGCAGGCGCTCGTCGACGCGCAGAGCGCGCCGCGCCCCTCCTTCTCGGAGTCGCGCGACGACGACCGCGGCGACCGCCGTCGCGACTATCGTGATCGCGACCGCGACCGTGATCGTGATCGTGGTGATCGCGACTACCGCGACCGCGACCGCGATCGCGACCGCGACCGCTAAGAACAACCTGTTCCTTGGCGCCGCGCGAGCCTTGCCGGACCCCCTGGGTCCGGCTGCTTGCTGTACGGTCACCAACCCGCGCCGCCCGCTACCTGCGCTGAGTTTCCCCCATGGGCTTGATCCTGAACGCCGTCTGCTCCGCTTGTGACTACCGCGAGGAGGGCTTGCGCCTCGGGACCACCCATGAGGCGATCGCGCTCCACGACGTCGAGGTCACGGAGCTCTACCCTGCGCCCTGCTGCGGCAGGGTCCAGAGCGTCGCGATCTTGCTGGGGATGCCCCTCCCCAGCCCTCCCTGCGCAGGCTGCGGGCAGCCCCTCACCCTCGACACTTCCCAGCGCTACGCGATCGCGCGTCTCTCGGGCGAAGTCCTCTCGGGGCACCCTTGCCCTGCGTGCGGTGAGCGCACGCTCGAGTTCGAGGAGGTCGAGCGCTTCACCTGAGCCCCCAGACGCGCTAGGGTTCTCCCCCTGGAGGAATCATGAGCCTGAGTTGGATTCGAGAGCCAGCGCTCCCGCGCTGGGACGAGGACAAGGCCCGCATCGTCGGCGCAGTGCCCGCGGGGGTGTTCGACGCGCGCTACGCGCAGCTCTCCGCGGGCGACACCGTCCCGGGTGAGTGGTGGCGCGTGGAGCGCGAGGGCGAGGTCGTCGGCTACGGCTGGCTCGAGATCGTGTGGGGCGACGCCGAGATCCTGCTCGCGACCGCCGAGGGCGCCCGCCGCGGCGGCGTCGGCGCCTACATCCTCGAGCAGCTCGAAGAGGAGGCGCGCCGGCGCGGGGTCAACTACCTCTACAACGTGGTCCGCACCACGCACCCCGAGGCCGAGCAAGTCAGCGCCTGGCTGCAGAAGAACGGCTTCAAGGCCTCCGAGGACGGCGCGCTTCGGCGTCGGGTGGGCAGGGCTTAGTCAGTGCGGCTCGCGCTCCTGGCCCTGCTCGGGATCTTGCTGCTCGCGCCCCTCGCGCGCGCAGACAACCTCGAGGAGTTCGGCTACGGAGCGCGCGCCCAGGGCATGGGCGGGGCCTACACGGCCCTGGCCAGCGACTCGACCGCCACCTACTACAACCCGGCCGGCCTGGTCTACTCCCGCCCCCTGACCCTCAGCTTCGGGTTCAGCCTCGCCGACTACTATCTCGAGTTCGACTCGCAGCGCGGCGGCAGGCTCGACGACCGCGCCGAGCGGATCCCGGACCTCTCGGCGCTCAGCCTGGGGATCTCGACCACGATCCCGATCGACAAGCCGGACCGCCTCGGGATTGGGCTGGCGCTCTTCCTGCCGACCCGGGGATTGATCAACCTCAAGGCGCGGGCCTCGACCACCGACCCCGAGTGGTTTCGCTACGGGAACCGCCACGACCGGATCCACATCCTGGCGGGCCTGGGGCTCAAGGCCACCGAGTGGCTCAGCTTCGGCCTCGGGACGCAGGTCTTCGTCGACGCCTCGGGCGGGACGACGCTCTCAGCCGGCCTGAACGCGCCCGTGAACCCGGAGTTCCGGCTCAAGCTGGAGCCCGACGCCGGGGTCGTGGCCAGCGTGCTCTTCTCGCCGGCCGACTGGATCTCGTTCGGGATCACCTACCGGAGCGAGATCTCGTTCAAGCTCGACTTCCCCGCCGCCGCGGTGGTCCAGGGGATCAACATTCCCCTCCAGCTCGAGGTGATCACCTTCTTCACTCCGCACCAGGTCCAGGCCGGCTTGATCGTGGTCCCCACGGACTCGCTCTTGATCAGCCTCGACCTGGGCTGGTTCAACTGGTCGGCCTACAAGGACCCCTTCCTGGTCACCAGCAGCAACGTGGCGCAGGTGATCCCCCGGCAAGTGGTCGACTTCGACGACGTGATCTCACCCAAGCTCGGCGTCGAGTTCGTCGTCACCGACTGGCTCACGCTCCGCGGCGGTTACGCCTATCGCACGAGCGCCGTCCCCGACCAGACCAACGAGCCGACCAACCTCGCCGGCAGCGCCAAGCACACGTTCACGCTCGGCGTCGGGCTGACCTTCGGCACCCCGCCCGATCAGCGCAGCCAGGAGGCCAAGGAAGGCCCCGACCGCGAGGCGCAGACCTTCCTCGAGCTCCTCGACGAGTTCAGCTTCGACCTCGACCTCTTCTTCCAGTACCACCTGCACGAAGGGGCCTCTGCGACTCGCCCGGCCACCGACCCCATCGGCAGCTGGGACGCAGAGGGCGGGATCGTCAACTTCGGGTTCACCTTCACCAGCCGCTTCTGAGCAGCCTCAGCGCGCCCGCTACCCCAGCTCCAGCGCCGCGATCGGCTCGCCGACCCGGACGACGCTCCCGTCGTCGCTGCGCTGCAGGCGGGTCTCCTGCGGTCGGAACGCGCCCTCCGCGAAGAAGTGCAGCACGTTGGCCCAGGTGTCACGCCCGTTCATGATCAGGGTGTGGAAGTGCGGGAGCACGATCCAGTCCCGAGCCTCGGGGAGGTAGGTCTCTTCGACGGCGACGATCCCGTCGCCGGGGTGGCTGAGCCAGGGGCCGAAGCTCGCGCCAGCGATCACGCCGACCTCGACCCCCTCCAGCGCAGGGAGAGCCGTCTTGCGCTCGCTGACGCCGCGTCCGAGGTCGAAGAAGGCCGGGACCCGGGACAGGAGCGGGATCCGCCGCACCCGGTCCGCGAGGTGCGAGCCCTCGTTGGGCGGCGCGAGCTGGACCAGACGACGACCGCGTCCCGGGTGGCGACCGAGGTAGGCCCGCGCCACGATCCCGCCCATGCTGTGGGTCACGAAGTCGAGCGGCTCGGCGTAGGGCTCGAGCAGTCGAGCCACCTTGTCGACGGCGCGCTCCAGTCCGAGCGGCCCGAAGTAGCCCAGGTTGATCACCTCGCGCCCCTGCCGGCGCAGGTGCCAGCAGAGCGGGATCATGGCGAGTCGAGTTCGCCCCAGCCCGTGCAGCACGACGACGGGCGGCTGCTCGCCGCTGTCGGCGGCCCCCTCCCTCACGACGCGGGCTCCTCCTCTGGCGCCGGCTGCGCCAGCGGGTCGTCCTCCGCGAACCAGTCGTAGCGCAGGCGCCCCGCTTCGCGCGGCAGCGCCGGCGCCTCCTGGACCAGCTCCAGGTCGACGGCCGGCGGGTCGTGGGGGGCGTTGCGCACCGCCTGCTGCAGCTCGGCGTCGTTGAAGATCGACTCGAAGGCCGCCTGCTCGGCCTCTCGAGCGCTGCGAGCCGCGACGTGGCAGGTCGCCCAGAACCCGACCCGGGCCTGGTGACCCGGGTGGAGGGGATGCTCGGCGACCACGTTGCGCCCGCGGAACACGACCCGGAAGGGGCGCGGCTCCACGGTCGGCAGCCCCCGCCCGCGCGGCTGGCTGCCGGGGCAGCTCTTGCTCGTCTCCGGCGACGAGCTCAGGGGGCCCGCCAGTTGAGCTTGGCCCGCTTGGCGAGCTTCTCGACGTACTTCTCCCAGGCCTTCTTGGTCTCGACGGCGTCGAGCTGCCCGAGGGTGTCGTTCCAGATGTACTGCATCTTGGAGCCCTCCTGCGCCGACTTCTTGTCCTCCGCGGACTCGAGCGCCTTGTAGGCCTTGAGGTAGGAGATGAACTTCTCCTTGACCCCCGGGTGGCCGCTCTCCATGAAGAAGTGGACCATCGTCCAGGCCTGGGCGTACTTGAGCGGCGCGTTGCCGGCGTAGAACTCCTGGGGCGACTGACGCGCGATATCGAAGAAGTCGAGGCGCTCGTTCCAGTTGCTCGTCAGGTTGATCAAGCGCTTCTTGAGGAAGCTGTCGATCGCCCCGCGCTCCTGAATGCTCTTGCCGTCTTCGCTCAGCCGCGTGCCGCCGACGTACTCCGCCATGCCCTCGTTCGCCCAGAAGGGCAGCTCGAGCCCGGCCGCGTGGCACCACTGGTGCATGCCCTCGTGGAAGATGACGTGGAAGGAGTTCCAGTCGTCGGGGTCCTCCTCCAGGAAGAGCAGGAGCTGACCCGACCAGGGGTTGAAGTGGCCGAGGGTGTTCTCGGCGCGCCCGACGCCCGTGCGCTCGGAGTATTGGTAGTAGCCCTCCGCCTCGCTGAAGATCAGGACCGAGGCCTGTCCGGGGTCGGCGACGCCCTCCATCAGCAGCGGGAAGGCCTCCTCGTAGCGACGCCGAATCGACTCGAGCTGCTTCACGAACTGCTCGGCGTAGTCGACCATGTCCGTCGAGAGCGCGTAGTGGCCGGTGGTCGCGGTCTTGCGGGTGAACCAGTTCGGCCCCTCGGCGAGGGCCACCACGCGCCCGCGCGTGCTGAGCGTGAAGGGGTCACCGGGGGCGAGCTCCTCCGAGAGCGCCAGGGTCTGCAGGGCCGTGTCGTAGTCGCCCTCGTGGACCTGGAGGTTGGCCTTGACCAGGTAGGCCGGGCCGTAGTCGGGGCGCAGCTTCAGCGCCTCGTCGAGCTCCTTGCGGCACTCGTCGTACTTGCTCAGCCAGAAGAGCGCGCTGGCGCGCGCGACCTTCGCCTCGTAGAAGTCCTGCACGCCCTTGACGGCGCGGTCCAGGCGAATCAACGACCCCGCCGGGTCCTGCTTCACCCGCAAGGCGGCGAGGGTGAAGTTGGCCGCGTGGAAGAGGGGGTTCTGGCTGGCCTCCTCCAGCTTCTTGAGCGCGCCGAACTGGTTGCCCTGCGCGAAGAGGACGCGGGCGTTCTTGAGCGCCTCGACCTGCTCGGCCGGGATCCCCTCGAGGGCGACCTGGTCCTCGGCGGAGGTGCCCCGCAGGACGGTCGGCATCGCCATTTGCTGCTCGTTGCCCGACTGCAGCTGGGCCTCGAACTTGGTCAGCTCGCGCGCCAGGCGGCTGGGCGCGCTGGCCAGGGTCCGGCGGGCCCACTTGGCCGAGACCTGGCCGCTGACCTTGATCGGACCGATCTCGACGCGGCCCGAGCCCTTGCAGCCAACCATGAAGGTGATCTCACCCTCGCCGGGGACCGTCTTCTCGAAGCACTTGCTCCCGCCGACCGAGACGCTGACGGTCGCCTTGTCGCCGCTCTGGGTGACCGAGACCGAGACCGTGTCGCCCTGGCCGGCCTTGGTCCCGCTCGAAGCGACCGCGGCCCCGCGACCCACCGCCGAGGCGAAGAGCTGGGTCTGGCTGCCGAAGTGGACGAGGTATTGGCCCGCCTCGGTCTTGAACCAGACCGCCGGCGCGGGGCTCGTCGTGCCGACCTTCATCTCGAGGGTCGCGCGCTCGTCCCAGGCGCCCTGCACGTTGGCCGCCGTGAGCAGGAAGTTCTGCGGGGTCTGGATCGCGAGCTTCCCGCCGCCGAGGTCGAGCTTCATGGCCTGGTGCAGGACCGTGAAGTCGTTCTTCTGCGCGTCCTGGGTCATGTCCCAGGACACGGTGCTCTCGCCTTGCTTGCCGTCGCGATAGTCGCTCTGGCCGCGGAAGAGCTGGACCATGAGCTTCAGCTCGTCGATGTTGGGCACCTTGTGCTGTGAGCCGAGCTTGCCCGCGCGCTGGAAGTCGCGCACCGCCTCGTCGAAGAGGGCGCGCTTGAGCGCATACATGCCCAGCTCGTAGGCCTCGTCAGCGCTCTGGGGATCCACGGCCGCCGACTTGACCGCGTGGCCGAGCTTGGCCGGCGCGTTGCCCCAGCCGAACTCGATCCGTCGGCCCGAGACCTCGATCATGAAGCCCTTCTCGGTCAGGTCCACCAGCGTGCAGGCCTTCCCGTTGATCTTCAGGTTCTTGGCCTTCTTCTTGGCGCGCTCGGCCTGAACGCGCAGCTCCTTGAGCCGCGCGTTGCGCCTGTCGGCGAGCCGCTGCTCTGCCTGGCGCAGGTTGCCCTCGAACTCGGACTTGCGCCCGACGAAGGCCGCGTGCCGCTCGGGCGTGCCCCGCATCTCGACTTCCATCTCGAAGTCGATCCCGTCGCCGAGCGCAGCCTCTTCCGAGTCGTCGTAGTCGACGCTGCCCATGTCGGCGATCTCGGCCTCGCTCTTGAGAGCGAGGAACTGCTCCTCACCGAGCAGCTCGCGGGCCTCCTCGCGGAACAGGTTCAGGAAGGCTGCGCCCGAGAAGGGATACTTCTCGGAGAGGATCTCCCGCACCGTCTTCTTGAGCGGCTCGAGGTCGCCGCCCTTGGCCTGGGCCAGCACGCCGGCCAGGCGCTTCTGCTCGGGCGCGATCTTCTCCGCCTTCTTGAGCAGCTTCTCGACGTCCTTGTAGGCCGGCTGGTCGCGGAGGTCCGCGGGGAACTCGTTCAGCTTGGCGATCGCCTCGTCGGTCTTGCCGGAGGCGAGGAGGTCGTCCGCGTCGACGACGATCGTCTCGGCGAGCCGCACCGCCTCCCGCGACTTCTCCTTCGCGGACCACTTGCTGCGGTCCTTGCTGGGCTCGTCCTTGGGCTTGGGGCGCTCGGGCGGCCGATCCTGAGGCCGGTCCGCCACCTGCGGCTCGTCCGCCGGCACGCTCGGGGAGTCGCTCGGGGTGTCGGGGTTGGCGCGCTGGGGCTCGTCGCCGCCGCTGTTGAGCGCGACGGCCACGGCGATCACGAGCAGCAGGATCACGCTCGCGGCGAGGGCCAGGATCGGCGCGTTGCTCTGCTTGCGCTCGCCGGGCTCCTCGGCGCTCGCCATGCCGCGGTTGCGCTTGCGCTTGCCGAGGGGCTTCTTCTTCTTGCCCTTCTCGTCCGCCTTGGCCGCGCGCTGGGAGTCGAGCACGATCTCCTTGCCGAGCTTGGCCTTCTTGCCGAAGGCCTTCTTGCCCTGCGGACCCTTCTTGGCGAGGGCCGACTTCTTCTTGGGCGCAGGCTCGTCCTCGCTCGCCTCCGCGCTCTCGGCCTCGCTCGCCTCCGCGCTCTCGGCCTCGCTCGCCTCCGCGCTCTCGGCCTCGCTCGCCTCCGCCTCGCTCGCCTCCGCCTCGCTCGCCTCCTCCGCGGCGCTCTCCTCGGCCTCGGCGCTCGCCTCGGCCTCGCTCGCCTCGGCCTCGCTCGCCTCGGCCTCGCTCGCCTCGGCCTCGGCGCTCTCCTCGGCCTCGCTCGCCTCGGCCTCGCTCGCCTCGGCGCTCTCCTCGGCCTTCGCTGCAGCCGCTTCCTCCTCGGCCTTCTTCTTCGCGGCGAGGGCAGCCTTCTTCTTCGCGAGCAGGGCCTTCTTCTTCGCCAGCAGCTCGGCCTTCTTCTTGGCCTTGGCTTTGGCGAGCTTCTCCTGCTTGAGCTCGTCTGGGTCCTTCTTGTCTGGGCCCTTCTTGGCCACCGCCGTCTTGGCCGGCTCAGCCTCGTCGCCCTGGAACTCGACGCTGGATGCGAAGCCCTCCTTGAGGCGCTTGAGCTTGTGCTGGACCTTCTTGGCCTGGCGCTCGGTCAGGATCTCGAGCTCGACGCAGGCCCGCGCCACGGTCATCTTCTTCCCGGCGGCCCGGGACTCCTTGATCTTGACCTTGGCCCGTTTGAGCGCCTTCTTGTCGGCGAGCCCCATATCGAGCACGATTTGAGCGAAGGACAGGCGCTGGCTAGAGGTTGCCATATGACCTCGATCTCACTGGACCCGAGGAGGGGCCGGTGACGCGAACAGGAGGAGTGGTTTGGGTTCTGCTCGAACCAAGCCTCTCGGCATTGCAAGCTTCGAACCGAGCGATCACCCTAGCAACACAGGACTTGAGAGGGAAGTTGGGAAACGATGGCGACACTTGTTTCGGGTTTCGGGAAGGTTGCGGCGATCCTGACGCTCGGCGTGTGGATTGCGGGCTGCGCTTCCTCAGGGCCGGGCGCCGAGCGATACGAGCCTCGCCTGACCCTGATCGAGACCGAGCCAGCCGGGGCGAGCGTGTTCCTCGAGGGAGGGTTCGTCGGCGTCACCCCCGCCAGCTTCATGATGCCCGCGCGTCCTGAGGTCACGATTCGCATCGAGCGGCCCGGCTATCAGTTCGTGGAGGAGCTGCTGCGGCGACGCTCCAATGTGCCAGCGGACGTCGAGGAGGGCGTCGGGTGGGAAGAGGTCTACTTCTGGCCCCTGGTCCCGAAGCGCCATTGATTTCACCCTCTGCGCAGGGGCCGCCGAAAATCGGTGGATGACCCCCTTGTGAAACGGAAATTTGCCAATCGAAACGCTTTCGGCCTATTGGCCTAACAGTTGCAGATGGGTTCCGCGGAGAGCACCGGAGGTACCCATGACCCGTATCGCGGGGGCCGCACTGGCCCTGTGCGCTCTCATACTGCCTCTGCACGCCCAACCCCAGGGCGAAGGACCCCAGGCCCAACAGGCCCAACAGGCCCAGACCCGAGAGGCTGAGCTCAGGGTCCGCGGCACTTGGAGCGAGGGCGAGAGCCAGACCGAGTTCACCCTCCGCCCCACGGACCAAGGGACCTGGCGGGGCACGGCTCGCTCGCCCCGCAAGGGGCAGCCCCACCGACTGCGGCTGCGCCAGCGAGACGGCGCTTGGGAGCTCCAACTCGAGGCTCGTCGCCGCGTCGGCGCAGCTCAGCGCATGCATTACGGGCCCCGCTATCGCTGGTGCGAGCGCGGCGCGGTCGCCCTCGAGCGCCGAGGCAATCAGCTCTGCGACGGCAAGAACTGGCGTCTGCAGCTGCCGGAGCAGGCCACGAGCGAGCAGCTCCTCCCTCCGCCGCAGGACGAGCCACGCGCAGCGATCGCTCCCGTCGACACGCGCGTGACGGTCCGCGTCCTGCTGACCGGGTTCGACCGCTTCCCCCGGCTGATCAACCACCCCCAGTGGGAGCGCGGCGGCGTGCTGCCTCCGATCGAAGAGCGCCAGCCGCGCATCAACCCCTCTGGCTGGTCGGTGCGGCGCTTCACGGTCGAGCACCTGTCCCCCGAGTTCCGCGGCGAGATCAAGGTCGAGCTCTACAAGCTCAACGACCTGCCCGTCGTCTACGTCGAGGGCGCGCAGGCCGTCATGGATGCGATCGC
>CALDQK010001052.1 GCA_937911525.1 uncultured bacterium | reverse complement strand
CGCGCCAGCGCTACGCGAGCCGCAGCGCGATCCCCCCGCGCGTGGCCGAGAAGCTGGAGCGCTTCCGCCGCGCGGACAAGACGCTCGACTGGAGCAAGCTGCGCTCCTCGGGCGTGCTGCGCGAGGTCGGCGGACTGGGGCACTTCGCCCTGGCGCTCTTCCTCAAGGAGCTGGCCGTGGTGGCGAGCACCGGCGATCGAGCCCGGATCGAGGAGTTCTTCGACGGGCTGATGACCACCGACTTCTACAAGCACTACGGCCTCTTCGTGGCCGGCGCGCGCGTGAGCGAGGTGGCCTACGTCAAGTATCTGGAGCGCTTCGTGCGGCCGCGCTTCGTCAGCGGGCTGCTCAAGACCAACCTCGTGCTCGCGGCCGGCATGGCGCTGCCGATGATCGTGGAGGGCACCTTCGAGGGGAAGGCCTTCGCGATCTCGCTCGGCTCGCTGGGCCTGAGCGTGACCGCGATCCAGGGCGGCGTGGGCGCGCTGCGCTGGGTCAGCTCGCTCAAGAAGGCGCGCGACACGGGCCTCCTGGCCCGGGTCGGCCTGCGCGGCGGCACGCGCCTGGCGCGGGTCGGCGGCTGGTTCTACACCGTGGCCGAGCTGGCGGTGATCCTCTACGTGGCCGAGAAGGTGGACAAGGCGGTCAACGACTACCTCGACCTGAAGAAGGCCCGCGAGACCCTCGGCCAGGCGGGCGTGGCCTTCGTGGACGCGGCGAACAAGCCGGGCGCGAGCGCCGAGGAGGTCGACGCCGCGGCCCAGGCCTACCACCAGGCCTGGATCGACTACCGCGACTTCCTCTACGGCCCGCTGATGGCCGAGGAGATCGTCCTGAGCGAGCGCCTGCAGAAGCTGGCGCGCAGGGCGAAGCTCGCAGCCGACGAGCGCGAGGCGGCCCTGACCAAGCTGCGCGAGACGCCGGCGCTGCGGGCGCGGATCGAGCAGCGCCACGGCTCGCTCGAGAGCTACGCGAACGGCCTGGTGCGCGAGTCGGAGCGCGAGCTCGAGGGCGAGGTCAACGAGCTGCTGAAGGGCTACGAGGCTCGCCGGGCCAAGCTGCTCACGGGGGTCTACGAAGACGGCCGCCGCGACGAGCCCTTCCTCTACGAGCTCGAGGGCTTGACCGACTGGGCGCTCAGCGGCGCCCGCCCCAACGCAGTCGGCGATCCCTATCGCGGCAGCAACGGCGTCCTGGCCCGCAAGGGCCGCGAGCGGGCCCGGGCCGCGCTGGAGGAGGCCCTCAGCGGCGCGTCCAGGAACCGGGTCCAGGCCTACGACGACGAGGCGGCGCTCTTCGCGACCATGGCGACGATCGCCCGCGACCAGGGCCGCCGCGAAGTCGCGGAGGTCCTCGAGCGCCGCCGCGGCATGGCGCTCGTCCTGCGCGACGCGGACAAGGGCCTGATCACGGGCAAGGGCCTGGTCGACACGAGCAACAAGGCCGGCATCGAGGCCGCCCTGCGCAAGGCGATGGAGGCAGAGCGCGACTAGGGGGCGCTCCTACTCCAGGTAGATGAAGCGCTCGCGGCCGAGGTGCAGCACGTCGCCGCTCTCCAGCAGGCTCAGGTCGGTGACTTGGTAGCCGTTGAGGAGCATTGGGAAGCGCAGGCCGGGGAAGGGCTGGAGCCAGGTCTGGTCGTCGACGCCCACGAAGATCAGCGCGCAGCGCTCGGGAGCGGCGTCTTCGAGGCGGACCTCGGATTCGGGGCCGCCGCCGAGGCGGAGGAAGGTGGTCAGCAGGTGCAGGCACCCCTCGCTGTCGAAGAGGGAGCGCAGGCCGACCGTGGCCGCCGCAGGGTCTGGGTCGCTCGGTCCGTCCTCTGGGGTGGTCGTGATCCCGAAGCGCTCGGCCAGGGAATCCAGGCAGCGCTCCTCGGCCTCGTCCTCGCGGGGGGCGTCCTCCCACCAGACTCGGATCCGCGCGAAGTTCGCGATCCCCAGCTCGTCCCCCGGGGAGAGCAGGGCGGGCCGGCGGAGGGCTCTGCCCTGCAGCGTGGTCGGATTGACGAAGGAGAGGGGATTCACCCAGGGCTTGCCCTCGCGCCAGGTCAGCTCGGCGTGCAGACGCGAGATCGTGGCGTGGCGAATCCGCAGTTCGCAGTCGGTCCCTCGCCCAATGCGGAGGGTCTCGGATTTGGGCCTCAGCTCGAGGGTTCGCTGGTTCAAGAGGGTGCGAACCTCGAGGCGAAAGCGCCTGCAGCTCGAAGGTGCCGTGGTCATGGTCGACGTCCAGGCAAAGAGCAGACCGAAGCTAAGTGGTCGTTCGCCTGTTCGGGCCGTCTCTCTTTTCGAGAAGGCTTCGCACTTTGAGAGCGCAGCTCTCGCTCAGGGAGCGCTCGAGTCGTCGTGGCGGAGCGCCACGACGTCCTGGCGCGGGGGGCGCGCCGAAGGTCTTGCGGTAGTCGCGGGGCTAGCGGGGCGCGAGCTCGAGCTCCAGCTCGCGCTCGGCGCCCTCGCGCTGGTAGCGCAGGGTCACGCGCTGTCCGGCGTAGAGGTAGGCCACCGCGCGGCGGAAGGCGACCAGGTCGGGGGTCGGGCGCCCGGCGAGCGTGACGATCCGGTCGCCGCGCTGGAGCCCGACCTTGGCCGCCGCGCCGGTCGCCGAGATCACCTCGACGCCGCCCTCGCCGCCCGACTGGACCTTGGGAATGTGCAGCCCCAGGGCTCCCGGCTCGAGCTGACGTCCGGCCTCCAGCTCGGGCAGCACGGCGCGGATCAGGTCGAGGGGCACGTAGAAGCCGACCCCGCTCCGCTCGCCGAAGCGCTCGCTGACCTGGACGCTCACGCCGAGCAGGCGCCCCTCGAGGTCGACCACAGCGCCGCCGAGGTTGCTCCGGTCCAAGGGCGCGTCGAGCTGGTCGGCCCGACCCTGGAAGCGCCCGCGCGCCGAGAGCACGCCGACCGTGGCGGTCGGCGTCCCGCGCCGTCGCAGGGGAGTCCCCAGGGCGAGCGCGAAGGCGCCCGCGCGCCGCGCGCGCTCGGGGGCCGCGGGGGGCAGCGCCGCGGGCTTCAGGGTCGGCGCCGCCAGGAGCACGATCCGCGTGCGCAGGTCCCGCCCGCGCAGTCGCGCGCTGTGCTGGCGCCCCTCGGCGTCCTCGATCACGAGGCCGTCCAGGCCGAACACCTCGACGTGCGGGGCGTAGGTCGCGACGAGGCCCGGCGCCACGACCACGCCGCTGCGCGCGCTGCGCCGGCTGCGCTCGTCCTCGCCGCCGGAGCGGATCGCGACCATGGCCGGAGCCGCCCGCTCGACGGCGCGCGCCAGG
>CALDQK010001051.1 GCA_937911525.1 uncultured bacterium | reverse complement strand
GACGACGACGACGACGACGACGACGACGACGACGACGACGACGACGACGACGACCGGAAGTCGCGCTGGGCGAAGCTCGTGAAGGGCTGGAAGGCTCTGATCGAGTCGCGCAGCAAGAAGGGCAGCCGCTCCTGCGAGCTGAAGTTCAGCGCCACCAAGAAGATGAAGAGCGTGCGGATCGAGACCGACGTCGAGGTCGAGTGCACCGAGGTCGTGGTCCACCTCAAGGGCGGCAAGAAGAAGGTGATCAAGGGCGGCTTCAAGTGCGGCCCGGGCAAGGCGCGCGAACTCCAGCTCGGCAGCCGGGTCGAGGTCGAGCGCGTCTCGCTCGTGACCAAGAAGCCCCTCGAGCGCGAGGTCTCCTGCCGGGCCATGCGCTCGGACGACGACGAGGAGGAGGACGAGCGCGAGCGGAAGGAGAAGGAGGAGAAGAGCCGAGGACGCCGCTAGGTCGTGAGCGACGAGCGGAGCAGAGAGCTCGAGCGACGGGCCGCGGCGGGCGACGCCGAGGCGCTAATGCGGATCCTGGCCGACCGGGTCCGCGGCGGCGCGATCCCCGAGGAGGACCTGCTCCTGCTCGCCTACGCCCAGGACCCGCTGGCCGACGATCAGGTCGGGACCCACGGCCTGAACGTGCCGGACGACCTGCACGGGTGGGCCTTGGGCCTCCACGACTGGGGCGCCGGCGTGTGCCGCTTGGCTGCCCTCTCCGCGGCGCGGCTCGTGGCCGGCAAGGTCAAGGAGGAGACCCTCGCCGCCCGGGTCGAGCAGACCCTGGCCGCGCTGGATCAGGTCTCGAACGAGGCCCTGGCCCAGGTCGACCCCGGCCTCGTCCCCGAGGCGAAGCCCGCGCTCGGGCAGCTCGAAGAGCGCTGGCCCGTGCTCCTGGCCGCGACCCGCGCCGCCGAGGAGCTCTTCGGCGCAGAGCAGCGCGAGGTCCTGGCCGCGCGCTCGCTCCTGTGGGCCGCCCGCGCGGTGTGGCGCCCCCGCGGCGTGCAATACGACGCAGCGAACGCCCTGCTCGACGCGCAGGAGGCCCTCGACCCGGAGCGCGGCGCCGCCAGCGCGCAGGTCCGCGAGGCCGTGCTCAACGCCCTGCGCAACGAGGTCTTCTTGCGCGGGCTGCCCGACTGAGTCGTCGGATCGTCACTCGGCCTCCGAAAGCGCCCAGAGCGTGAGTGCCTCCTGGACATAGGCGCGCAGCTCGTGGCGCGACGGGAGCGCAGCTCTCAAGGCTGACTCCCTGCCAGGATCGGCTTGGAAGTCGATCTGAAAGGACACCTTCACAGGCAGGCCACCGTGAAAGGTCGAGTTGAAGGCCTTGGCTGCGTCCTCAGCAGCCTTCATTGCAGCCTGAGCTCGCTGGAGAGGAGACTTGTCGACACGAGCGGCGGCTCGGAGCGCGTGCCCAACGGCGAACGCCCTGGGGTGTCTCTTCAGCTCTCGCTGCACCGCTCGCCGACTTGCTTCGGTGGGGTCCTGAATCCAAGACAAGACTGGCTCAAGGTCACTGCCCTCGAGGCCGGGGAGAGTCGGTTCGACCGTTGAGAGGGCCCTGGTGACTTCGAGCGCGATCGCAAGCGCGGCTCGCACGCCAGCCTCCTTGCCCCAAGGGAAGAGGCCCTTGAGCCAGTCACCCGTATGCGCCAGGGCTCGGGTCGACCCGTTCGCGAGGACCGCTGGCGAGTAGCTGCAGTAGGCGGCGAGTTCGAGGCGGTCCTTGCTCAGCTCGCCAGATTGCACGCGCTTACGCAGGTGCCGAGCCTCCGCCTCGACGTCAGTGGCAGCACTTCGTGCCCAACTCCGTAGCTCAGCATCCATGGAGGGAGAGTAGCAACAGCTGTCTCTTGAGCCGGCACCGCGACCTCCTCCGTTGTTGGGAATAGATGCGGCAAGTTGCGGCGGCCTGTCAGTGGCTAGATGTAGGTTTGGGTTCTGTTCTATCCGTCGGCGAGGTGACGCGATGCCACAGGTCGAAGAGATCCCAATTCCGACGCACGTCTGTGAGGAGGCGGCGGCGCTCACGCGTGAGGAGCGTGACGCCCTGAGCGAGGAGTTCCTCGCGCTCTCTTCGCTCGAGAGGGTGACCAAGCAGCGGCGGCTGGCCATGCTCCGCGTGCTCGACGCGGCGAATGCCTGGGAGGGGTGGCCGACCTGCGCTGAGTGGCTGTCCTTCATGACGGGCATGAGCCTCGTGACGGCCCGCACCCACGTGCGGATCGCTCGCCAGCTGGCTTACCTGCCCAACGTCGACGAAGCCTTTGGGCGGGGCGAGCTGAGCTACTCCAAGGTGCGCCTGCTCTGCAGCGTGCTCCAGCCGGAGGTGACCGACCCGAAGTATGAGCTGCGCCTGGTTGCTCAGGCGCGCGCGTTCACGACGGAGCAGCTGCGGCGCGTGATCGGGTGCACCCGCAACGTGCTGAAGGGCGGGGCCGAGGCCGCCGCGGAGCGGGAGCGGCGCACGAGCTTCCGGGTGGAGCAGCTCGCGGGGGGAATGACCGTGATCCAGTGCTTCCTCCCCAGCGACGTCGCGGCCCGCGTGGTCGGGGTGGTCGAGCGCGCGATGGAGGACCTGGTCAAGAAGCGGCCCGAAGCGCCCGCGGTCGAGCTGGTCGAGACCTTGGAGGAGCTGAGCGGCTCGGTCGAGTCGGTCGAGCCGGGCGAATCGGAATCCGCTGTGGCCGAGGCCGACGGGGTCGTCGAGGGAGTCGAGGAGCAGGGCGTCGTGCTCGGCTCGGCGGCGGACCCGTCGGGCTCCAACGGCCCGAGGCGGGTCGGCGATCCAGCTGGATCGCCTCGGGAGGAAGGACTTAGGCCTTCGGTGGCCATGGCTGACGGGTTCGTAGCCGTGTTCGAGCACTACCTCGAGCACCGCTCCTGCGGGCAGCCGGGCAAGCCAGGCGAAGTGCTCCTGACCGTGTCGGTCG
>CALDQK010001050.1 GCA_937911525.1 uncultured bacterium | reverse complement strand
TCAGCCTCGGAAGACTCAGCCTCGGAAGACTCAGCCTCGGAAGACTCAGCCTCGGAAGACTCAGCCTCGGGCGCGCTCTCGGCCTTGGCCTCGGCCCCGAGCTCCTGGCCCTCACGGATCGGCACGAAGCAGGCCCGCAGGCGCCCGTCGGCGTCCGGCTCGAGCGGCGGGACCTCCGCCCAGCAGCGCTCACGCGCGAAGACGCAGCGCGGGGCGAAGCTGCAGTGCTTGGGCTCCGCGGTCAGCTTGGGCGGCAGCCCCTCGATGGGCTCGAGGCGCTGGCCGTCCTGGTCGAGGCGCGGGATCGAGCGCAGCAGGGCCAAGGTGTAGGGGTGGCGCGGGTCGGCGAAGAGCTCGTCCACCGGCGCGGTCTCGACGACCTTGCCCCCGTACATCACGACCACGCGATCGCACATGCCGGCCACCACGGCCAGGTCGTGCGTGATCATCACGAGCGACATCCCGCGCTCGCGCTGGAGCTTCTTGATCAGCTCCAGGATCTGGGCCTGGATCGTCACGTCGAGGGCCGTCGTCGGCTCGTCGGCGATCAGGAGGTCGGGGTCGGTCGAGAGCGCCATCGCGATCATCACGCGCTGGCGCATGCCGCCCGAGAACTCGTGCGGGTAGCTGTCGACGCGGTTGGCCGCGTCGGGGATCCCGACCTGGTCGAGGACCTCGATCGCCCGCGCGCGCGACTCGCTCCCCCGCAGGGGGGTGTGCAGCTCGATGGTCTCGATCAGCTGCTTGCTGATCCGCAGGAAGGGGTTCAGCGAGGTCATCGGGTCCTGGAAGATCATCGAGATCTGTCCGCCCCGCAGCTTGCGGACCTCTCTCGCGCTCAGGCCGAGCACGTTGCTGCCCCGGTAGCGGATCTCGCCGGTGGGGATCTCGCCCGGCGGCTGAGGGATCAGCCGCAGGACCGTCATGTTGGTCACGCTCTTGCCCGAGCCGGACTCGCCCACGATCGCGAGCGACTCGCCCTCGAACACCTCGTAGCTGACCCCGTTGACGGCGTGCACGACCGCGTCGTCGGTGCGGAAGTGGACCCGCAGGTCGCTGACCTCGAGGACCTTCGCCCGCTCGCTCACTGGCTTGCTCTCCTCGCTCACGAGCGGCCTCGCTGCTGCGGATCGAGCGCGTCGCGCAGTCCGTCACCGAGGAAGTTCAGGCTGAACAGGGTCACCGCCATGGCGAAGGAGGGCCAGAGCAGGAGCCAGGAGCGCTCGCCCGACTCGCCCAGGGCGTCCACGCCGGTCTTGACCAGCGCGCCCCAGCTGTCGAGGCTCTGCCCCTCGTACTGGACCGTGAGCCCGATGAAGGCCAGGAAGGACTCCTGCAGGATCACCGCCGGCACGGTCAGGGTCGTGTAGACGATCACGACGCCGAGGGTGTTGGGGATCAGGTGTCCGAACAGGATCCCCCAGTCGCTGGTGCCCGACATCCGCGCGGCCTCGACGAACTCCTTCTGCTTGAGCGAGAGGATCTGGCCGCGCACGATCCGCGCCATGGTCAGCCACTGCACCGCGCCCAGCGCGACGAAGAGCATCAGCAGGCTGCGCTGGAAGAACACCAGCAGCAGGATCACCAGGAACATGTAGGGGATGCCGTAGAGGATGTCGACGACGCCCATCAGGAAGGCGTCCAGCTTTCCCCCGTAGAAGCCCGAGATCGCCCCGTAGACCACGCCGATCAGCAGGCTGACCAGGGTCGCGACCAGGCCGACCATCAGCGAGATCTGCCCGCCGTAGAGCACGCGGCTGAAGAGGTCGCGCCCCGAGGTGTCGGTGCCGAGCGGGTGGCTGGCGACCTGCTCCTCGCCGTCGCGCAGGGCGAGCTTCACGTGGCGCCCGTCGAAGGCGGCGATCTCGGTCGCCTTGCCGTCGATCGAGAGCTCGGCCACCGCGCCCTGGGCGTCCAGGCTGGCGTAGATGCTGCGCTCCCCCTCGCTGGGCAGGAGCGCGGCGAGCCACACCACCCGATTCGCCCGGCGCGGCTCGAGGGCCATCCGGTCTGGCAGCGGCTCGCCCGCGCGCAGGACGATGTCCTCCGCGAGGGGCTCGGTCAGGGTCCCGTCCCGGCGCTTGCGCACCAGGGGGCCCGGCGCCGCACCCGGGCTCAGCTCGGGGAGGAACTCCGCCGCGCCCCACCGCACGATCCGCTGGATCACGCCCCGCTGGATCACGACCCGGTACTCCTGAACCGGCACCTCTTCGACCACGAAGCTGACGTTGCTCGCGCCCTTGAAGTGCCCCAGGAGCTGGGGCTGCTTGCCGAGGGCCAGCTCGTTCTTGTTGCCGACCCAGGGGTGGCTGTAGCCCATGGGCTGGGCGCCGATCCAGTTGAACTGGAGGTTGGCGTCGAAGGGCGAGATCACCGAGGCCCCGGCCGAGAGCAGGGACATCGCGATCACGACCCACAGGCCGAACATGGCCATCTTGTTCTTCTTGAGCCGGCGCCAGGCGTCGACGTAAGGGCTGACGCCCTTGTCCACCTGTGGTCCGTCTTGCTGCTTCACGGCGCCGCTCACGAGTAACGAATCCGGGGGTCGAGGAAGCCGTAGAGCACGTCGACGACCAGGTTCATGACCACGAGCAGCACGCCGAACAGGATCACCGTCCCCATGACCAGGGTGTAGTCACGGTTGGTGGCGCTCTCGATGAAGGCCGTGCCGATCCCCGGGATCGCGAAGATCTTCTCGACGACCAGCGAGCCCGTCAGCATGGCGGCGATCGCGGGGCCGAGGAAGCTGACCACCGGCAGCATCGCGCCCCGCAGCGCGTGGCGGACCACGATCACCTGCTCGCGCAGGCCCTTGGCCCACGCGGTGCGAATGTAGTCCTGGTTGATCACCTCGAGCATCCCGGCGCGCGTCAGGCGGGCGATCCGGGCCGCGAAGGGGAGCGCCAGGGTCACGGCCGGCAGGATCATGTAGGGCACGCTGCGCACCCCGCTCTCGTAGCCGGCCACCGGGAGCACGTTGAGGTAGCGGCCGAACACCAGCGCCAGCAAGGGCCCGACCACGAAGGTCGGCACCGAGAGGCCTGTCATGGCGACCGCCATCGACGCGTAGTCGAACTGGCTGTTTTGTCGGATTCCCGCGACGACCCCGGCTGTCAGGCCGAGGAACAAGGCCAGCAAGATCGCGAGTAAGCCCAGGTAGGTCGAGACCCAGAACTTGCCGTCGAAGTGGTACCACTTCTCGCCGAAGATGATCTCGTTGACGGTCCGCGTCTTCTCCTTGTAGCTAGGCCCGAGGTCGCCGCGGAGCAGGTTCCCCCAGAACAGGAAGTACTGCTGATACATCGGCTTGTCGAGGTGGTACTTCTCCTCGAGCTTCTGCTTGATCACGGGGTCGATCCCCTTCTCACCCGAGAAGGGACCGCCCGGCGCGAAGCGCACCATGAAGAAGGTGATCGTGATCAGCACGATCAGGACCAAAGGCACCTGCAGGAGGCGTTTGACCAGGTAGTTGCCCACGCTACTCCTCCCGAATCGAGAGCGAGGTGTAGGGGTGGTTGTCCAGCACGTTGCCGTACCAGCCCTGCACGCGCGGGGCGAGCATCCCCTGGTTGACGTAGATGTAGATGGGAATGATCGGCAGCTCCTCTTCGACGAGGATCGTCTCCGCCTCGCGCAGGAGCTCGGCGCGCGCGGCGGGGTCGGACTCGCGCGCGGCGCCCGCGATCAGCTCGTCGTAGCGAGCGTGCGACCAGCCGGTGTTGTTGTTGCCGCCGCCGGTCACGAACATGTCGAGGAAGGTGTTGGGGTCGGTGTAGTCGCCGATCCAGCCCGCGCGCGCGACCTGGTAGTTCTGGTTGTCGACGTCGTTGAGGTAGACCTTCCACTCGCTGTTCTGGAGCGAGACCGTGATCCCCAGGTTCTCCTTCCACTGGCGCACGATGTTCTCGGCGACCTGCTTGTGAGCCTCGCTGGTGTTGTAGAGCAGCGAGACCTCGGGGAAGCCCTTCCCGTCCGGGTAGCCGGCCTTCGCCAGCAGCTCGCGCGCCTTGGCTCGGTCGTAGGGCAAGCCCCCGGGCGGGTCGTAGCCGGGCATCCGCGGGCAGAAGTAGGTCGCCGGTAGCTGGCCCGCCTTGAGCAGGTCACGCGTGATGATCGAGCGGTCGAAGCCCATCGAGAGCGCCTTGCGCACCTCGACCTTGTCGAAGGGGGGCTTGGTGACGTTGATCCGATAGAAATAGCTGCCCAGGTAGGGGGTGAAGTAGGCCTGCGGCTGCCACTTCACCTCCTCGATCTTCTGGGTCGGGACCGTGGTGATCCAGTCCAGCTCCTGCTGGAGGAAGAGCTTGTAGGCCGTCTCGGTGTCGGTGTAGGGGAAGGCGGTGATCTTCTCGAGCTTGATGTTGGCGCGGTTCCAGTAGTGCTCGTTGGGGACCATCACGATCCGCTCGTTGGGCTTCCACTCGGCCAGCTTGAAGGGCCCGTTGCTGATCATGTTCTCGGGGCGAGACCACTTGTCGCCGTGCTCCTCGACCAGCCACACCGGGACGGGGAAGAGGGTCTTGAAGGCCGCCAGGTCGAGGAAGTAGGGGCACGGCGCGCTGAGCGTCACCTCGAACACGAGCGGGCTCTTGACCTTGACCCCGACCTGGGCGAAGTCCTTCAGCTTGCCCTTGTGGAAGGCCTCGGCCCCCTCGATGGGGTAGAGCATGTAGCCGTATTGGCAGCCCGTCGCGGGGGTCAGGGCTCGCTTCCAGCTGACGAAGAAGTCCTCGGCCGTGATCGCCCGGCCGTTGCTCCACTTGGCGTCCGAGCGGAGGTGGAAGGTCCACACCTTGCCGTCCTCGCTCGTGTCCCAGCGCTCGGCCACGCCAGGCAGCGGGTCGAGGGTCTCGGGGTGCTGGTTGACCAGGCCTTCGAAGAGGGCCGTCGCGAGGCGGTTCTCGGGCACCCCAGTCATGAGGTGCAGGTCGAGGGTCTCGGGCTCGGCCCCGTTGTTGAAGCGGAAGTGCTGCTGGACTTGCTCTCTCTGCTGGGGGCAGCCCCAGCAGAGGACGCAGAGCAGCAGCAGGAGAGCGCGCTGCATAGGGCTCCTCGGGGAAGGCGGGCACTCTAACCCATAGGAAGGCAGCTGCGTGTGCGTCTGGCCTGAGCGGTGTCTATACTCGCGACGAGGCGTGAGGGAGAAGCACATGGCGGTCGAGGTCGGCGCGAAGGTCGGAGGCGAGTTCCTCCTCGAGCAGGAGCTGGGGCGCGGCCAGCTGGGCCAGACCTTCCTGGCCAAGCGGGGCAATCGCAAGAAGCGCTACGTGGTCAAGGTCCTCGATCGGGACGACTACGCCTACCTGCTCAAGACCCGCTACGGCAGCACCCGGGTCAACCTGGAGGCCGTCGGCTCGGTGCGCGGCTTCGAGAAGGCCTGGGTCGAAGGCGATCGGGGCCTGCTCCTCGTCGGCAAGCACTACGCCCGCAGCCTGGCGGAGCTGATGGAGCGCGGCCCGATGCGCGGCGGCCAGGCGCGCCAGATCATCCTCGACGCGGCGCGGATCATCGCCAAGGCCCACGAGAAGGGCCGCGTCCACGGCGGCCTCAAGCCCGGCAACGTGCTCATGGGCCAGAGCGGCGTCGTGATCAGCGACTTCGGCCTGGCCGAGATGACCCGCCGCCTCGGGCCGGACGAGCGCCGCCGCTACGGCGAGCAGGTCGCCAGCGCCCAGGAGTTCTGCCCGCCCGAGGACCCCTCCGGCGAGGCTCCCAGCGCCAAGGGCGACGTCTACGCCCTCGGAGCCATGCTGCGCAAGGCCGTCGGCGGCGAGGTCCCCGAGGGCCTGCGCGAGGTCGTCTCCAAGGCCACCGCGTCCGCGGGCGAGCGCTACGCCGACGCCAACGAGCTAGCCGAGGCCCTCGGCGCCGCCCAGACCTTGACCGACACCGGCGTCACCGAGATCGAGGACTCGAGCGCGGAGGCCCCTGCCCTGGCCGCCCTCCCCGCCGCGGTCGAAGAGTTCGACCCCCTCGCCGACGACGACGAGCTCGACCTCTCGGGCGACGAGCTCGACCTGAGCGGCGGCGCGACCCCGACTCCGAGTGGCGCGGCTCCGCCTCCCAGCGCCGCGGCCCCCCTCCCCTCGCTCTCGACGCCCGCGCCGCTGCCCGACCTCCCCAGCGCGCCCTCCCTGCCGAGCATGCCGGCTGCGGCCGCCCCCGCGACGCCGCCCCCGGCCAAGCCGACCACCGCGCCGACCTCGACGGGGCGCCCCGACCTCGACAACCTGCTCGCCGACCTCGACCTCGCGATCGACGGCGGCAGCGACGGCGCCCAGGCCGACCTCGGCAGCATCACGGGCGAGATCGTGGTCCCCGATCTCCCCGACTCGGGCGACCTCCTCGGCGGGGCTGGCCTCCTCCCTCAGCAGCGACGGGACGGCCCCGAACCCCCGGCGGCGCAGGTCCCGCCCCCGGCCGCTCCTCCGCCTGCGGCGCCCGTCCACGACCCCCTCGCCACCGCTCCCACGGTCAGCGAGCCCCCGCCCCAGCCGGTGGGCGCCGGGGCCGATCCCTTCGGCGCGAGCGACCCCTTCGGCGCGAGCGACCCCTTCG
>CALDQK010001049.1 GCA_937911525.1 uncultured bacterium | reverse complement strand
AGGTGTGGCTGGGGCAGCTGGAGGCGAGTCGCTAGCTCAGCGGGGACGCGTGTCGGCGGGGCGAGCGTAGCGGTGCTCGAAGCGCTTGAGCGCGAGGCGACCGATCGGAGTCCCGTGAAGCTTGATCCCTCGCCAGGGCTCCTCGACCTCTGCCGCGGGCGCTCCGCGAGCGAGGAGGAAGAGCCCCTCCGCGATCCGCAGCTCGAGCCTCAGCCAGTGACCCTCTCGCTCGCTCAGGTCGGCCAGCTCCGCCTCGACCTCTGCTGTCCAGAGCGCCCTCGACTTGGCCCAGCGGTCTTGCGCAACGACGGGCTGGAGCGCCAGACCCTGCAGCGCCAGGAGGCGAGAAAAGGCGTCTGGCACGAGGCGGAGGAAGCGGGCCAGCTGGACCAGGCGATCCTGCGTCGGCTCCCTCTTCCTCGCCCCAGCGACCAGCCGCTCGTGCCAGAAGGGCACCAGGGGCGAGGCGTGGGACATGTAGAGCGCGTTGACAGCGCGGATCAAGATCTGCTCGCGCTGGCTGGGGTCCGAGGTCTGCATAGCAGCCGCGGCCCCTACCAGGAGGGCGCGACGTCCGACCCAAGGCTGAACGCCCTCGACTGGGAGCCCCTGCAGGAGCTCCAGCGCGCGCACGGGCTGACGTTGACGCACTGCCAGGATCGCCTCGCAGAGGGCGCGCTCGCCGGCCCGCGTCGCGAGCTCTGTTGGCAGCGGCCCTCCCCCGGACCAACCCAAGAGCGCACAGCGCAGGGGGGCAGCCCCCAACTCCTGCGCCCGCTCGAACCATCCCAGGCCGACGTCGAGGAAGCTGCGCCCGATCGCGACCTCTCCTGAGAGCAGGTAGGGCTCCGGGCCCGGGTGGGCTGCCCGGATGGCTTTGAGCAAGGGCTCGAGCTCGCGCCAGGTCGCGCCGCGGAAGGCGCGCTCGAGGACGTCCCGCCCCGGTTCGCGCATCGTCGGGGGGAGCTCGCCGACCCACCGCTCCAGCTCGGCGCGGCTCTCGTTCGCCAGGGGCACGCTGAGGGACTCGCAGGGCAGTCCGATCGCTCGCTCGACCCGCAACCTCGTGCCGATCGTGAGCCCGGAGAGGTCCACGTCCGGCGGCGGGGAGAGCGGGATCTGACCCCAGGCGCGTTGAGCTGCGAGGGGCTGCCCGAGGGCCTCGAGGTAGAACCCCAGCTCGAGGTGGACCTTGGTCGTGTCCTCCTCGTGCTTGACGGCGGCGCGCAGCGCATCGAGCGCGCCAGCGTCCTTGCCCAGCCCGCGCCGGCACAGGTAGAGCCGCAGGTGATAGCCCGAGGGCACGCGCGGTTCGGCCAGGCGCCGCGCGTCCTCGAGGAGCTCCAGCGCCCGCTCCAGCCGCGCCGCGTCCTCTTTCCCGGTGAGACAGAGCAGCCCGGCCAGGAACACCCGCAAGCTGGCGTCGTCGGCGCGGCTCCCCAGGCTCGAGCTGAGCAGAGCGGGGTCATGGTCGCCGGTGTCGCTGGCGATCTGCGCCAGCGTCAGCAACGCGAAGTGGGCGGCGCGCCCTCCTTCGACTCGGTTCAGCAGCTGCCGCGCGCGTCGACGCATGTCCGCACCCTTGGGCCCCGCTTCCCGCGCTTCGATCGCGAGCTGCGAGGCCTGCACCAGCAGCCCCCATGGCCCCTCGCTCCGCTCGGCCTCGCGCAGGAGCTCGGGCGAACTCGGCTTGCCCGTGCGGATCGAGCGCGAGAGCTGGTAGAGGTAGCGCGCCTCCGCCTCGTGGGTCGCGTCGTCGAAGAGGAGCCGCGCCTGGGTCTCGAGGGTCTGGTAGTCACAGCGCCGGTAGCTGGCGTGCATCAGCTCGAGCCGGGCCGAGGCCAGCTGCTCCAGGTCGCCGCTCGCCTCCGCCGCGACTACCGCTCGCCGCCAGGCCCCCAGGAGCTCGTCCGCCGGCGCCCCCTCCCGCGCCAGGCGCCGCGCTTTGGTCACCAGCGCCTCTTCCCAGCGCACGCTCCCCGGCTGGACTCCATGCCGCAGGTCGCTCAGCGCGAGCGCGACCAGCACGAGCGCGACCAGCACGAGCGCGGTCACCCCCCCGGCGGCCTTCGTCAGCCAGGGCCCCCGTCGACGCTTGCCGGCCACGCGGGTCTCCAGGGCCTCGGCGAGCTCGCTGGCGCTCGAGTAGCGCTCCGCGGGGTCCTTGGCGAGGGCCTGCGCGCACACCTCGTCCAGCCAGGCCGGGACCCCAGGAGCGCAGGCGGAGGGGAGAGGCGGGACCTCCTTCAGGACCGCTTGGAGGGTCATGAGCACCGAGCTCTGGCCGCGGACGGGCGGCTGCCCGGTCAGGCAGGCGTAGAGGATCGCCCCCAGCCCGTAGACGTCGGTCCGCGCGTCGGGCGCCTCGCTGCGAGCCTGCTCGGGGGCCATGTAGACGGGGGTCCCCAGGACCTCGCCGGTCTGAGTCAGCGTCTCGGCGCCCGCCAGCCGGGCCAAGCCGAAGTCGGTCAGCTTGGGCGAGCCCTGCGCGTCGAGCAGGACGTTGTGCGGCTTGAGGTCGCGATGCAGGACCCCGCGCTCGTGCAGGAAGGCGACGCCCCGGGCCGCCTTCGCCATCAGCGCCGCCGCCTCGAGCGGCGCCAGGGCGCCCTGCTTCTCGAGCCGCCCCTGCAGGTCCCCGCCCTCGACGAGCTGCATGACCAGGTAGGGGCGCCCCTGGTCCCGCCCGAGCTGGTGGACCCGCGCCACGAAGGGGTGCCCGTCCGCGGCCGCCATGGCCTGGGCCTCCCGCTCGAAGCGCAGCCAGTCCTCAGGCCCGAGCCCGCCGCTGAGGACCTTGAGCGCATAACGCCCGCCGGTCTCGCTGTGCTCGGCGAGGTAGACCGCGCCCATGCCGCCTTGCCCGAGGCGCTGCACGAGGCGATAGGGACCGACCTGCTGCTGCACGCTCGCAGTCTAGATCCCGCCCGCTGGCTAAGCTCGTTCCTAGGGCGCCCCCAGGAGGCGCGCGCCATGGATCCGTAGCGCCGAGTCGACGCGCAGGGGCCTCCAGCCAAAGGAGAGCAGCCCCGCGGAGTCGATCGCGTAGTCCCCTGTCTCTGGGAACCGGTTCAACGCCTCCGCTTCTGCCGGCAGATCGAACAGATGCCTCCCCTGGTGTTAGGGCCCCGCTTGTAGGTTGGGTGTTCCGTTAGGCTCACCCCGCGGCGCCCACACGGGATGCAATATTCGAGTGGCCTGCTCCGCTGCACCGGCTTCTTTCGGCGGACAGTCCGCGAAGTTCTCCGGACACCTCGCGCTCGACCCTCGAGCCAGCTCCCACGATCCGTCCAGCAATTGACTGGATAGAGGCCCTGCTGCGGCCCGTAGGGGCCAAGCGGCCGGGTCCAGCGGAAGCTCTTGGTCACTCCTGGAGGTAGCATGGTGGCAAGCCCCTTCGCCCCCCTCAAAACACTTGGAGCCAACTAGGCGGGTCTCCTGGCCCCTCTTCGAGCCGCCCCCTCTTGAATGCGGCAAGAAGACGAGCGCCGATCTCGTCAGGGGCCCCTTCCAGGCGCCAATGCAGCCGTGCCCACGAGTAGACCGTTTCGGGTGGAGCCGTGTTCAGGAACGCGCTAGGCCTGCCGTTCTCGCAGCCAACTTGCTCCAACAGATCGACCCACCTCGGCTCGCTCGCTATTCCGTGTTCGTCGTAGACCCAGCCCGCAGGTTGATAGCCACGTTCGTTGGCGCACAGGACAAGCCCAGGGAAGGCGAACTCATCGAGGACGTTGCGGAAAGGCCAGGAGCCCCGCCGGAACTCCGCGCGCGCCAGGACGGCGCCTCCGTCGTTGCCCGCGCGCACAAAGATCTCCGCTGGTGCCAGGCTGTTCGTGTGTCCTTCCCGAATCACCTCCGCAAGTTGCTCGAGGAACTCGACCGGATCGTTCTCCCTTTCGCGCTGCTCCAAAGCCCAGTGAGCCGAGGGAACTCGTCCATTAGGGGGACCATGAACGAACACACTCGCGTCAGGAGGGTCGAGTACAGCGATCAAGAGGCTCGGTGAGTCCCAACCCATGTGCTCCTCCTACGACTCTTTCAAGGCGCAAGCTGGACCGAGACCAGCCCGATACTTGTCCACCCTTGCCAAAGAGGTGGAGGACGGACCCCACCTGAAGACAAGCCACCGATTGACAAGTCAGCTGCGCGTCGAAGCCTGCCCTAGAAAAGCAGAGAGCGGGTCCCGCCGATCGACGGGAGCCCGCTTGCTGATGCCGGCTTGCGAGAGGGGGGACTCGAACCCCCACGCCTTGCGGCACAGGAACCTAAATCCTGCGCGTCTGCCAATTCCGCCACTCTCGCTGAGTGAAGACGCCCGAGTTTATCCCGAGACGCCCGCTTGTTGCGCGCGGCGCTCCTCGAGCGCGGTCTCCTGGTGGCGGGTCCAGGCGCCGCCGAGGCCGAGCTCGCGCAGGCGCTGCTTGGCCGAGAGCAGGAGCTGGCGACGGCGCTGGTAGGGGACGAAGGCGGCCTTGAACCCGTAGAGGACCGTCTGGCGGATCTCCTTGGGGGTCAGCTTGAAGTGCTCCCAGGCCAGGCGGTACTCGTCGGTCATGGTCACGCTGCTGACCATGCGGTTGTCGGTGCAGAGGGGCGCGCGGACCTCGGCCTCGAGCATTTGGCGGAAGGGGTGCTCCTCGAGCGAGGCGATCGCCTTCGTCTGGAGGTTGCTCGTCAGGCACACCTCGACCGTCACGCGGCGGTCCCGCAGGTAGTCGAGCAGCTCGGGGCCGCGCTCGAGGACGCGGGTGCCGTGGCCGACGCGCTGGGCGTTGAGGTAGGTCACCGCCTCCTGGATCGACTCGGGGCCGTAGCCCTCGCCGGCGTGGACCGTGATGTTGAGGAAGTTGTCGATGCAGTGCTCGAAGGCCGCGCGGTGGTGGCTGGGCGGGTAGTTCGCCTCCGCGCCGGCCAGGTCGAAGCCCACGATCCGCTCCACGCCCCGGGCCTTGGCGTCGACCGCCAGGCGCGCGGCCGCCAGGGAGCAGTTGCTGCCGAGCTCGCGCTCGTTGGCGTAGGGGAAGAGCTCGCGCACGCGGCGGTGGTAGTGGCTGATGCTCTCGTGGTAGTTGCGCATGGCGCACACCAGGATCCCGGTGTCGATCGCGCCGCCGCTCTCCTGCTCGGCGCGGGCCAGGCCGGCGTCCACGGCGCGCAGGACCTCGAGGCCGCTCATGCCCGGGTGAATGTGGCGCTGGGGCGCGAAGCGGACCTCGAGGTACCACACGTTCTCGGCCACGCAGTCCATGGCCAGCTCGTAGGCCGCCCGCTCGAGGGTCTCCGGCGTCTGCAGCACGCCGCAGATCACGTCGAAGGGGAGCAGATACTCCTCCAGGCTGCCGCAGTCGACGCCGGGCTCGAGGACCTTGCGGAGCGACTCGGGCTCGGTGTCGGTCGGGAGCGAGTAGCCGAGCGACTCGGCCAGCTCGCGGATCTTGGGGTCGCTCGCCAGCTCGGCCACCGTCTCGACCCGCAGGCTGCCGTCGAGGTGGCAGTGGAGGTCGGTCTTGGGCAGGGCGCGAAAGAGCGCCTCGCGCTCGTCGGCCGAGAGCTCGGCCAGGTCATGGATCTTGGGGGTGCTATCTGCAGCCACGTGGTCTCCCTTGCTTCGTTGTTGCTATGTGACTTCCTCGAGGGGATATCGACAAGGGCGAGCCGCCGGTAGACTCGCTCGCGCGGAGCGCTGTGTGAACGACGACCCATTGCTGCTGGTGTTGCCCCTCGTCCGAGTCCAAGGCGGAGAGCTGGACGGATGGCTCGGCGACTCCCTGGCGCGCACGATCCGTGAGCGCCTCGAGGCGAGCGGGCGGCGGGTCGTGCCGCTGGATGCGGCGATCCACGCCTGCGAGAGCCTCGGGATCGAGGTCAGCGACTCCCTCCTGCCCGCCACCGAGCGCGAGTGGCTCGGCGCCCAGACCGGGGCCACGCACCTCGTGCAGGGCACCTTCGCCCGCAGCGGCGGCAAGCTCTCGCTCGAGCTGCACGTGCTGGCGGGGGAGAGCGATCGCGCGCTCAAGGCCCGCGGACCCGAGGCGGACTTCCAGGAGGTGATCGACGACGGGGTCGTGCGCCTGATCCAGCACGTCCCCGGCGCCACCGGCGAGCACGTGCGCAAGCGCCTGCGCCGGGCCCGCGCGACCGAGTCCCTCGACGCCTACCTGGCCGTGGTCCGCGCCCGCCTGGCCTGGGATCAGGGCGAGGAGCAGACCTTCGAGGACGAGATCGCGACCGCGATTCGGCTCGACCCCGGCTACGTCGACCCGCTGATGGTCGTCGCCAGCGTGGCGCGCGAGGCGGGCGACCCCGAGCGCCAGGTCGAGGCCCTGCTCGAGGTCGCGCGCGTCCACGGCGCGGCGAAGCGTCGCCACGAGCAGGCCAAGGCGCTGCTCTCGGTCGGCTACGCCCGGGTCGAGAACGGCGACTGGGACGAGGCGATCGAGGCCTACGAGCAGGCCGCCAAGCTCTTCGACGCCGAGGGCGAGGTCCGCGGGGCCGTCCAGGCGCGCATGAACGTCGCCAACGTCCACCTGCGGCTCGGCGACGCCGAGCTGGCCTTCGACGAGTACCAGCGCGGCCTGGAGCGGATCCAGGACTTCCCCGAGGACCTCGCCAAGCACACCTTCAACCTCGGCCTCGCGCTCAAGGGGCGCGGCGAGCTCGAGGCCGCGGTCGAGCGGCTGGAGGAGGCGCTCCAGCACGGGTTCAAGCTGCGCGACGAGGAGCTGATCAGCTCCTGCTACAACGCGCTCGGCGCCGTCTACGACGACCTCGGCGACCACGCCAAGGCCCTGACCAACTTCCGCCGCGCCGAGGAGCACCTCGACGCCAAGGCCGACCCGGTCCTGCTGGCGGGGGTCAAGGACAACATCGGGATCATCCTCAAGAAGCAGGGCGAGCCCGAGCGCGCGCTCGAATACAGCGAGCAGGCCTGCGAGCTGCTCGAGACGCGCGGGACCCCGCTCCACGTCGCGATCGCCTACGTCAACCGGGCCGGGCTCCTGCTCGAGCTCGACCGCCCCGACGAGGCCGCCCCCTTCGTGGTCGCGGCGCATCGTGAGTTCGTCCGCCTCCACAGCCCGATGCGCGACACGACGGCCCAAATGCTCGTCGACCTCGACTTCGAGGAGGAGTCGATCGAGCTGATCGAGCGCGAAGCCGCGGAGGAGGCCGAGGAGGACTTCGAGGACGACGAAGACGAAGACCTCGAGCTCGACGATGACGAAGACGTCGACGAGGACGAGGGCGACGACGACGACGACGAGGGCGACGACGAAGACGACGACCTCGAGCTGGACGAGGACGAAGACGACGACGACCTCGACGAGCTGGAGGTCGACGAAGACGACGACCTCGAGGCCGTCTAGGGCTCGGTCCGTCCCCTCAGACTCGCTCAGTCCCCCAGGAGGGGTCGCAGCTCGTCGAGGAAGTCCTCGGGCTCGCGAAACACCCGGTAGAGCGAGGCGTAGCGCACGTAGGCCACTTTGTTGAGCGCGCGCAGGCGCTCCATGATCTGGGCCCCGATGAAGCTGCTCCCGACCTCGGGCTCGCCGAGGGCCAGCACGGCGGCCTCGACCTGGGCCACGAGGCCGTCGATCTCGTCCGCGCTGACCTCGAGCTTGCGGCAGCTGATCTCGACGCAGGCGCGGATCTTGTCGCGCGAGAAGGGCTCGCGGCGCCCGTCCTTCTTGATCACGCGCAGCGGCGCCTCTTCGACCCGCTCGTAGGTCGTGTAGCGCTTGCCGCAGGAGAGGCACTCGCGGCGACGGCGGATCGTGACCCCGGCGCCCGACTCGCGGGAGTCGACGACCTTGGAGCGGTTCTCGGGGTCCTGGCACCAGGGGCAGCGCACGGCGCAGGATAGCGCCCAGGAGCCGACGGCGCCCCGGAGGGCGTCGCGGGCTAGGATCGCGGGAACTCGCCCCGCCGCTCGTGCGTAGAAGGGCGGGGGGAGTCGTCGGTGAAGCGAGGAGCAGCGAGCGAGGCCAAGCCGTGGCCCCTGCCCACGCCCCTGGGCTGGGTCCTGCTCTCGACGGCGCTCTCGGTCGCGGTCCTCCGCCCCGCCGGCGCGCTCTGTGACCTCCTGGTCGGCGCGCTCTTCGCCCTCTGCCTGATCGGCTTCGGCTTCGCCCGCCGCGCGGGCCTCGAGCTGGTCGACGTCCGGCGCCGCCTCCCGCGCAGCGCCACCAAGGGCGAGGCGGTCCAGGTCGTGCACGAGCTGCGCCAGCCCGGCCCGCACCCGCTGCGGCGGATCCTCGTCCGCGAGTGGCCGAGCGCCGAGGACCCGACCCGGGACTGCGCCAGCTACTTCCCCGAGGTCCTGGGCGAGCTCAAGAGCGAGGCCCGGGCGCGGCTCTTCCTGCCCCGACGCGGCAAGACCCTCCTGCGCGGAGTGACCCTCACGACCAGCGACCCCTTCGGGCTCTTCGTGGCCCGGCGCGAGGTCGAGCTCCCGGGCGAGGTCCTGGTCCGCCCGCGGCCGCGCAAGGTCGAGGGCCGCTGGGGCCTGCGCCGGGCGCGCGGACGCGGCGTCGGCGGCGGCGACCCGAGCGAGTGGAGCGCCGTGCGCGAGTATCGCCCGGGCGACCCGCTGCGCTCGATCAACTGGCGCCTGACGGCGCGGCGCGGCTACCCCGTCGTCCGCGTCAGCCCCGGCGAGCCGCAGCCCCTCTCGCTCCTGGTCCTCGACCGCCGCGCCGGCGCGCGCCCCGGCGACTTCGAGCGCGCCGTCTCGCTCGCGGCCGGCGTCGGGCTGCACCTCCTGCGCGGGGGAGCCGAGCTGCGCCTGCTCGCCCCCGGACGAGAAGGCCTCGAGCTCACGCGCCTGCGCGGCGGCGTGGGCGCGACTCGCTTGCTCGAGGCCCTGGCCCTCGTCCGCCCCGACCCCCGCGGCGTGGCTGCCCTCGACCCCAGCGAGCCCCTGGCGGCGGCGGTCCTGGTCAGCGCCCAGGGCCTCGCGCCCGGCGCCGCGCGCCCCTTCGGCCTGGTCCTCTCGGTCCCCGAGCTCCTCCCCGGCGCGGTGCAGGCCGAGCGCGTCTCGCCGCCCCAGCGGCGGCAGCGCGAGCCCAAGGCCCAGCCCGCCGAGGCGGTCGGCGCGTGAGGGAACCCGCCCGCGCCACCCTGGCCGTCGCCAGCCTCTGCGCCCTGGTCCTGCTCCGGCAGGTCGCCCCCGGCGGCGGCTGGGCCCTGGGCTGCGGGGTGCTGCTCTTCGCCCTCGGCGCTCTGCTCACGACCCGCCGCGTCAGCAGGCGCCGCGGCCTCGATCCGCGCGAGGACCTGCACAGCCTGCTGCTGGTCGGCGGCGGGGTGCTGGGGGTGGGCGTCTCGGTCGCGACCCTGATCGGCGGGGACTACGCCGGCCACGGCCTGGCCTGGCTGGCGCGGACGCTCCTGCTCCTGGGGCTGCTCGCGCTGCCCCACGTCCGCCTGCGCTGGCTGCCGGTCCACGGGCTGGCGCTGCTCCTCGCGCTCTGGTCCGCGGCGGCCTTCCACGACGCCGACCACCCGGCCCTGCTCCCGCTGGCCCTGGCCGGCCTGACGCTGGGGCTCGGCCTGCAGGGGCTGCTCTTCGCCCACGAGGCCGAGCTGAGCCGCTCGACCAGCGCCTCGATCACGACCGGCGTCGCGCCGACCCCCTGGGGGCTCCGTCCCCACCACCTGCCCGCGCTGCTGGTGCTCCTGGTGGCGCTGGTCCCCCTGGCCGCTCACTGGAGCCTGCCCCGCCTCGACTTCACCCCGCGCCGAATGCCCGCCAGCAGCGGCCCCGCGCGGACCCCGCGCGACGCGCTCCTCGCCCCCCAGGAGGCCGGCTGGGAGGTGGGCTTCTCGCCCAGCCTCCGGATGGACGAGCCGCGCGCGGCCACGATGCGCGGCGACACCGAGCTGATGCGCGTCACGGCCAAGCCGGGGCTGCCCGCGCTCTACCTGCGCGGGGCCGCGCTCCCGATCGCGGGGGAGCTCGGCTTCTTCCCCAGCCAGCGCCGCCTGCTCGAGCCTCCCCTGCGCGAGCCGCGCACCCAGACCCTCGCGGTGGAGCTGCTCTCCGACCAGGAGGGGACGCTCTTCGCGGACGGGCGCCCGAGCGTGTTCCGCGGCGTGCGCCCCCGCTTCGCCCCGCGAGGCGTGCTCGCGCCGCGCGGCGCCCGCTATCCCCTCCGCTACGAGGTCGACTGCGAGCTGGCGAGCGCCGACCTCGACCCCTACGACCTGCGCCCCTTCCTCGACGAGCTGGACGTGCTCCGCCTGCCCGCCTCGCTCCGCGACGACCCGGAGCTGCGCAAGCTGGCCGAGCGGGTGGCCTGGGGCAACAGCGTCCACGGGCGCGTCCAGAGCGCGATCCGCTACCTCCAGCACAACGGCGAATACACGCTGCGCCGCACGCGCCCGGCGGGGCTCGACCTCTACAGCGTCGTGACCCGCTTCTTGCGCGAGGACAAGCGCGGGGTGTGCGAGGAGTTCGCCGTCAGCTGCGCGGTCCTGCTCCGCCTGGTCGACGTGCCCGCGCGCGTCGTGACGGGCTTCCGCACGATCGAGCGCGACGACGAGGGCCGCTTCCGCGTGCGCGCCCGCCACGCCCACGCCTGGATCGAGGTCGCCTACGAGGGCGCCGGCTGGGTCGGCTACGAGCCCACCCCGCCCCTCCCCGGCAGCAGCGGGCTCCCCGGCGGCGGCAGGATCAGCCTGCCCGCGCCCCAGCCCTCGCCCAGCCCCCCGGCCGAGGGGCAGGAGGCCAAGGACCCGAGCCAGGTCCGCCCCGGGGGGGTCGTGCTCCCGCGCGGCGCGCTCCAGCTCGGCGTGCTGGCCGGGCTGGCGCTGCTCGCGCTCTGGGCCCTGCTCGGTCCGGCCCGCCTGCGGCGCGAGCTGCGCGAGCGACAGCTCCGCCGGGCCGGGGTGGTGGCGCCCGAGCTGCGCGACCTGCGCCAGCGCCTGTTCGACCTCCTCGCCGCGCGCGGCTTCCCCCTCGACGGCAGCCAGACCCCGCAGGAGTTCCTCGCCGAGCGCGAGGAGCAAGGCCCCGCCGAGCCCCGCCTGCGGGCGGCCGTCGAGCACTACACCCACCTCCGCTTCTCGGGGCCCGACCCCGTGCTGCGCGTCGCCCTGGGCGCGGCCCTCGAGCGCCTGGAGCGGGGAGCGGACGAGCAGACTCGACCAAGCTCGACCTCGGCTTGACGACTCCTTGCTGGCGCTGGGCGACCCTGGCCGGCATGAACGAGAACCCTTGGCGTGAGCTGTGGGCGCTGATCCGCGAGGAGCAGCGCTGGTTCCTGGCCCCGCTCGTGATCAGCCTCTTCGGGCTGGTCGCGGTCCCCCTGGCCCTGGGGCCGCTCTCGCCCTTGATCTACCCCCTGTTCTGATCCTCCGGGATCTCAGCGTCCCAACCCTGGCTCGTGCCCCGCGGATCGAGTATTACGTTTTGCATGATTCGTCGTACTGCCGCCCTGGTCCTGCTGCTGGCGGGCGTCGCCTGGGCTCACTTCCCGATCGCGACCCCGGCCGAGCTCTTCCTGACCAAGGGCAAGACCACCCGGGTCACCTGGGCCTACGGCCATCCCTATGAGGTGGAGCAAGCGCCGGCGGCCAAGCCGCTGCGAGCGCGGCTCTTTCCGCCCCAGGGCGAGCCGGCTGCGCTGAGCGCGCTGGCCCTGCCGGGCAAGCCCGCGCGCTGGGCCTTCGACGTCACGCCGACGCAGCGCGGCGACCACCTGCTCCTGATCGAGGGCGCCCCCCTGGCCCACGGCCAGGACCAGGTGTTCGACTTCAGCAAGCTGGTCCTGCCGGTCTCGGGCGTCGAGCGCGGCTGGGACCGGGCGGCCGGCGCGCCGCTCGAGATCGTGCCCCTGACCCGCCCTTATGGGCTGCCCGACCAGGTCACCCTGCGGGCCCAGGTCCTGCGGGCGGGCAAGCCCCTGGCCGGCGCGATCGTGCAGCTCGAGCGGCGCAACGACGCGGCCCCCAAGCAGCTGCCCCACCCCGCGTTCATTACGCGCAGCGAGAAGACCGACGCTCAGGGCGTGTTCAGCGCCAGCCTCACTGGCCCCTGCTGGTGGATCCTGGCCGTCGAGGCGCCCACCGGCGAGAAGAGCCCCCAGGGCGGGCAAGTCGTGCAGCGGGCCACGCTCTGGCTCCACGTCGGCCAGCCGCGCGGAGAGTAGCTTGCACGTCGTCGACGGGGTGTGTCCGACGAGCGTGATCGCGGGCGGCTTCGTCGTCGCGGCGGGCCTGACGGCCTACAGCCTGCCGGCCCTCGAGCGCGCCTCGCCGCCGCGGGTGGCGATGCTCACGGCGGCCTTCTTCAGCGCCTCGCTGCTGGCCTTCCCCGTCGGCCCCAGCAGCGTTCACTTCTCGCTCCTGGGCGTGGTCGGGATCGTGCTCGGGCGGGCCGCCTTCCCGGCGGTGCTGGTGGGGCTCCTGCTGCAGCGCCTGCTCTTCGGCCACGGCGGCGTGACGACGCTCGGGATCAACGCGACCACCATGGGCTGCGGGGCGCTGCTGGCCGGCGCGATCTGGCGCCTGGGGCGCGAGCCGAGCGCCCTGCGCGCGGGGCTGGCCACCGCCCTCGGCCTGGGCACCGCGATCGTGCTCTACGCCCTGGCCTTGGCCAGCTCGGGGGCCGGGCTGCGCAAGGTGGCCTACGCCGCCTTCGCGCTCCAGCTGCCGGTGCTCGTGCTGGAGGTCGGCCTGAGCGTGGCCGTGGTCCGCTTCCTGGCGCGGGTTCAGCCCGACCTGCTCGGGCTGCCCCTCGCGCCGACGAGCGAAGCCGCGGCGGAGGCCAGCGAGGTCAGCGCCGATGCCCGCTAGTGCGTTGCTGGTGCCCGCCAGGGCGTTGCTGGTGCCCGCCAGGGCGTTGCTGGGCGGGCTGCTGCTCCTGGTGGCCCTCGCCGCGCCAGCCTGGGCGCACGGGATCTTCCTGGAGCTGCGGGAGGAGGCCCCCGGCCAGGTCGTGGGCGAGGTCTACTTCAGCGACGGGAGCCCCCCCGGCGCGGGGAGCTGGAGCGCCTTCCGCGACCCCGAGCAGCGCCCCTTCGCCCGCGGAGAGCTCGAGGCGGGCGGTGTGCTCCGCTTTCGGGTCGACTCGCCCGGGCCCGTGCGGGTCGTGGTCGAGGAGCCGGGGCTGCACCGCTGCCAAGCCAGGCTCGTGGTCCAGGAGGGCGCGAGCTCCATCCCCACCAGCGCGACGCCCGCGGCCTCGCCGTCGCGAGCCCCCCTCGCTGGGTCTCACCCGCCGCGGGGGGGCGTGCCCTGGACGCGGCTGCTCCTGGGCCTGGGCGTGATCGCGACCTTGGGCGGCGGGCTGACCCTTTGGCAGCGCCGCGCGGCTCCTCCCAGCCAGTAAGCTGGCGCGCCCGAGGGGGCGAAGGAGACCTTCATGAAGCGTGCGTTCGTTCGTCTCAGTGCACTCGCGTCGTTCCTGGCCTGCGGCTCGCTCGCCGCGGCCTGCATTCACCCCCCCGCGGATTGGAAGGGCTCGCTCTCCCAGACCGGCCAGACGGCCATGATCTTCTGGAAGGACGGGGTCGAGGACCTCGTGATCAAGCCCACCTACCAGTCGAAGAGCGCGGCCCCGCCGGCCGAGCTGGCCTGGGTGGTCCCCCTGCCCAACGAGCCCAAGAGCTACGGGACCGTGGACGTAGCCGCCTTCCAGGACCTGTTCGAGGCCTGGGAGAAGGCGCGCCCCAAGCTGCGCGCCAAGGGCGCCCGCAGCGCCAACGCGCCGCGCGCGCAGGGGATCAAGCTCCTGCCCAAGGCGGTCGTCGGCGACTACACGATCCAGCCGATCGAGGCGCGCGGCAAGGAGAGCGGCCCCGCGCTCAACGCCTGGCTCGAGGGCAACGGCTTCTCGACCGTGCCGCTGGAGAACATGGCCTACTACCTCGAGCGCGAGTGGGTGTGGCTGTGCGTCAAGGCCAAGACCAAGGCTGCCAAGGGGGACCTGCGCCCGCTGCGGATCACCTTCGAGACGCCGCGGATCGTCTACCCGCTCAAGTTCAGCACCCACCAGGGGACCTTCGCGGTCACGCTGTGGGTGATCACCGAGCAGCCCCTGGCCGATGGCTGGGGCGACGCGGCCTCGGTCTACGGGTTCAGCGGCCCGCAGCTGAGCTTTCCCCTGCCCAAGAGCGTGGCCGAGGCCGCGGCCGGGACCAAGCTCAGCGGCGAGGTGTCGGTCACCAAGCTCCAGCACCCCCAGCTGAAGGGCGAGGGGATCGCCCGCTGGAAGCGCGACTTCCAGCTCGAGCCCGCCAAGTAGGAGGCTCGCCACGGACGCGCCGCAGGAGCCGAGGAGCGAGGGGGAAGAGCGGGGCTGGCTGGGCCGCCGCGACGACCGCGCGCGCCTGCTGGCCTTGCTGGCGCTCTCGCTGGCTACCGCCAGCCTGACCCAGCTCGCCCTCCTGGCCGGGGCGGCGGCGGTCGCGCTCCTGCTCGGCCTGAGCAGCGGCCTGGGCCCGGGGCGGATCCTGCGGCGCAGCTCGCCGATCGTGGCCTTCGTGGCGCTGATCCTGCTCCTGACGCCCTTCACGGCGGCGGGCGGCGCGGCCCCGCTCTTTCCGGATTGGCCCCAGGGGCCGACCCGTCCCGGCCTGATCCTGGCGCTCGCGATCGCGCTCCGGGTCGCGGCCGTGACCCTGCTCGCGATCGCGGCGCTGGACGTGGCGCCCCTCTCGCGCAGCCTGGGAGCGCTGGCCGCCTTGCGGGTGCCCGCGATCCTGGTCCACACCGCGCTCCTGACCCAGCGCACCCTGACTCGCTTCCGCGAGGACCTGGCTCGGATGCGCCTGGGCCTCCTGGCGCGCGGCTTTCGCCCGGGCCCCAACCCGCGCACCCTGGGGACCTTCGCCGGCGTCAGCGGCGGGCTCCTGGTCCGCAGCGTCGGCCGCGCCGAGCGCCTGGAGCGCGCGATGCGCTGCCGCGGCTACGCGGGCCAGCCCGTGTTCCCGCCGCCCTCCGCCTGGCGTCTGGGTGACACGCTCCTGCTCGGGACGGCGCTGCTGGCTGCGCTCGGGCTGGTGCTCGTCGACCGGCTCTGGCTGCTCGGGCCCTCGACTCGAGGCATGACCTGGTGAGCTGGCTCGAGGCGCGCGGGCTGACCTACCGCTACCCCGACGGGACGCCGGCTCTGGAGGGGATCGACCTCACGCTCGAGCGCGGCGAGCGGGTCGGGCTGATCGGCCCCAACGGCGCGGGCAAGTCGAGCCTGTTCCTGCTCCTGACCGGGGTGCTCGAGGCGGCCGAAGGCGAGCTCCTGCTCGAGGACCAGCCGGTCAAGGGGGAGGCCCGCCTGGCCGAGCTGCGCCGCCAGGTCGGGATCGTGTTCCAGCAGTCGGACGACATGCTCTTCACGACCCGCGTCCTGGACGACGTGGCCTTCGGCCCCCGTCACACGGGCGCCAGCGAGAGCGAGGCCCTGGAGCGCGCGCGCGCCGCCTTGGACCTGGTCGGCGGCGCCGCGCTCTGCGAGCGCGTGCCCCAGCACCTCTCCGGCGGCGAGAAGCGGCGGGTGGCGCTGGCCAGCGTGCTGGCGCTGCGCC
>CALDQK010001048.1 GCA_937911525.1 uncultured bacterium | reverse complement strand
CCAAGCTGCAGGAGCGGCGCGGCGACGCCGAGGGCGCGCTGGCGACGCTCCAGGAGATCCTCTCCGAGGCGCCGGCCGACACCGACGCGCTCCCGGTCGCGGTCCGCCTCTACCGCGAGCAGAAGCGGCCGCAGGACGCGGTCGGCGTGCTCGAGACCGCGGCGCTGATCAGCGAGGGCGACCCCGAGGCCGCGCACGGCTTCCTGAGCGAGCTGGCGCAGGTGTGCGAGGAGGACCTCGAGGACGAGTCCAAGGCGCGCGACGCCTGGGAGCGCGCCCTGCGGCACAAGCCCGAGGACGAGCGGGCCTTCACGCGGGTGGTCGAGCTCTCGCGCAAGCTGAACAAGGAGCAGACCCTCTACCTCTTGCTCGGCGCCGTGATCGGACAGGTCAAGCGCGCCGAGCGCCGCCAGGCCTTCCTGCGCGAGCAGGCCGAGCTGGCGCGCGGGCCGCTGCAGCAGCCCGACAAGGCGATCGATCACTTCGAGGCCCTCCGCGACGCGCTGCCCCAGGACCGCGACGCGGCCGAGGCCCTGCGGGTCCTCTACCGCGAGCAGGAGCAGTGGGAGGACCTCGCGGCCTTGCTCGAGGAGCTCGCGCCGGGCGAGGTCGTCCCCGACGCCATGGGCTGCTGGCGCGAGGTCGCCGCGATCGCCGAGAAGCGGCTGGAGGACCTGCCGCGCGCGGCCCAGGCCCTCGAGGTGCTGCTCAACGAGGTCAGCGACCCGCAGGACCCGGGCTGGGAGAGCCTGGCCTCGCTCTACGCCCGCCTCGAGCAGCCGCGCGAGCAGCTGCGGGTTCAGCTGCAGACCGTGGAGCTGGCCGAGGCCGACACGGCGGGCTTCACCGACGCGGCCCAGGGGGCGCGCTTCCGGGCCGACCTCTTGACCCGCGCCGCGGGCGTCGCCGAAGAGCGCCTGCGCGACTTCGTCCAGGCGGGCGAGCTGCTCCGCCGCGCGCTCGAGGCCACCCCCGACGTGCTCGAGCTGCTCGAGTCGCTCGCGCGGGTGCTCGAGGCGGCCAACCAGCACGCCGAGGCCGAGGAGGTCCTGCGTCAGGCCAGCGAGGTCAGCGCGGCTCAGCCGGCCCAGCGCAGCGGCTATCACCTCGAGCGCGGGCGCTTGCTCGAGGGGCCGCTGGCCGACTCGGAGCAGGCCAAGGCGGCCTACGACGCCGCGATCGAGGCCTACCCTCAGAACGCCGACGCGCGCCAGGCCCTGATCGCGCTCCTGGACCGGCTGGGTCGCTGGGAGCCGCTGCAGGAGGCCCTGGGCGCGGCCGCCGCGGCCACGCCCGGCAACGAGCGCGCGGACTTCCTGATCCGCCGCGGCGAGGTCCTGGCGCACGAGCTCGAGCGCCTCGACGAGGCGCTGGCCGCCTTCGACGAGGCCGAGCAGGTCCGTCCGCGCGACCCGCGCGCGCGCCAGGCGCGGGTGGTCGCCCTGCGCGGCAACAAGCGCCCCGAGGAGCTGGCCGAGGCCCTCAGCGCGCGCCGCGAGGCCAACCCGCTCGAGCTGAGCACCGACGACATCCTCCGCCTGCTGCGCGAGGAGGCCGAGCTGCGCGCCTTCGCGCTCAACGACCTCCAGCACGGGCGCAAGCTGCTGCTGCAGGGGCTGAAGCGGCGCAGCCAGGACCTGGGCACGCTGCGCGTGCTGCTGCGCGTCGAGCGCCAGCTCGGCCTGGGCAAGCCCCTCGCCGAGCACCTCGAGGCCACCGCCGCGCTCGAGAGCGAGAACGAGGTCAAGGCCTCGCTGCTGGTCGAGGCCGGCCGCGTGCTGCGGACCCGCGGGGCCGACCCCGCCCGGGCCAAGGGGCTCTTCCAGCGCGCGCTCAAGATCGACGACCAGCGGATCGAGGCCGTGCGCTGGCTGCAGACCCTGGCGCGCGAGGCCTCGGATCGGCAGGGCGAGGCGGTGTGGCTCGAGAGCGAGGCCAAGCTCGAGCCGGACCCGCGCCGGCGCGCGCTGCTCTACACCCGCCTCGGGCGGCTCTACGGGCAGCGCGACCCCAAGGCCGCGCGCAGCGCCTTCGAGCGCGCCCTCGAGCAGGACGGCAACTACGTCGACGCCCTGCGCGGCCTGGCGCCCTTCCTCCGGCGCGACAAGGCCTGGCCCGAGCTGGACGAGGTGCTCGGCAAGCTGGCCAAGAGCGAGCCGGACCCGCGCTACCGGGTCGAGCGCCTCGTGGCCCAGGGCGACCTGCGGCTGCGCGCGCTGCGCGACCGCCAGCGCGCGCGCGAGAGCTTCGACGCCGCGCTGGCCCTCGAGCCGAGCGAGGCCCGCGCCTTGCGCGGGCGGGTGGCGACCTTCGACCCGCGCCAGGAGGCGGCCTCGCTGGTCGAGGCCCTGCGGGCCGAGCTCGAGGCCACGCCGCGGGCCGAGCGCCGGGTCGCGCTCGCCAAGCGGATCGCGGCCCTCCAGCAGGACACGCTCAACGACCTCGAGGGCGCGGTCGAGACCCTGGAGGAGGTGCTCCGGCTCCGCCCCCAGGACGCCGAGGCCTGGAAGCGCCTGCGCGCCGCGCACGTCCAGCGGCGCGACTACGCGGCCATGTGCAGCACCTACGAGCGCGAGGCCCGGATCCGCCACGACGTCCGCGAGCAGGAGGAGCTCTTCCGCTCGGCGGCCATGATCGCCGAGCACCACCTCAAGGACGACCTGCGCGCGGCCGACCTCTACCGCGAGGTCCTCGACCGGGGCGACCCCGAGTGCATCGCGATCGCGGTGTTGCCCAAGATCCTCCGCCGCTCGGGCGAGGAGGCGCTGCTCGAGGACGTGCTGCGGCGAATCCCCGCGATCGTGCCCCGCACGGGCGAGGCGGCCTCGGCCCTGCGCGAGCTCGGCCGCCGCTGCGAAGGGCGCGGCGAGGGGGCCGCGGCGATCGTGGCCTACGAGGCCAGCCTCGAGCACGAGCCCGAGAGCCCCGAGGCGCTCAACCAGCTCAGCGCGCTCCACCAGGAGCGGCGCGAGTGGGAGCGCTACGTGCGCGTCCAGCGGCGCATGCGCGAGATCCTGGTCCACGACCTGGGCGGCTCGCTGACCCTGACCCTGCGGATCGCGCAGGTGCTCGAGGAGGAGCTGCACGACCCGGGCGACGCGATCGAGGAGCTGAACCGCGCCGACGAGCTGGCCCTCGAGCTCGACTCACCGGAGCGGGCGCGGATCCTCAGCTGGCAGGCGCGCCTGGCCGCGCAGCTCGAGCGCTGGGGCCTCTTGGCCAGCGTGCTCGAGAAGCAGGCCCGCGGCAACGACGACCCGGCCCAGGCCGCCGCGCTGTGGCTGGAGCGCGGACAGCTCGAGCGCGACCGCCTGCGCGACCGACGCGCGGCGATCGACAGCTTCCAGGAGGCCTACGCGCGCCAGCCGGGCCCTGCCGCCCTCGAGCCCCAGGTCGAGCTCCTCGCCGAGGAGGAGCTGTGGGGGGACATGGTCCGGATCCTGGGCGAGCTGGCCCGCCAGCAGGACACGACCGCCAAGCGCGTGGCCGCCCTCGAGCGCCAGGCGCAGGTCCTCGACGAGCACCTCCGCCGCCACGAGGACGCGATCGCGACCTGGGAGGCGGTGATCGACGCCGACCCGCAGCGCCGCGAGGCCTACCGCGCGCTGGAGGCGATCTGCCAGCGCACCAACAGCCGCCGCGCGCACGCCCGCACCCTGGAGCGCGAGCTCGACGTCCTGGGCGACGAGCCCGAGGGGCTGGTCGACTGCGCCCTGCGCGCGGCCAAGCTCTACGAGAGCCTCCAGCTCCAGCCCAAGGCCTGCGAGGTCCTCGAGCGCGGACGCGCTGCCCTGCCCCTCCACGGCCAGGTGTTCGCGGAGCTGGACCGGCTCTATCAGGCCGACGGCCAGACCCAGTCGCTCTACCGCCTGCTCGACGACCGGGCCCGGCTGGTGGACGACATCCCCGAGCGGATCGAGCTCCACGTGCGCTGCGCCGGGCTGGCCGACGACCTCGGCCGGAGCGAGGACGCCCAGCGCCACTGGGAGGCCGTGGCCAGCGACGACCCGGCTCACCCCCAGGGCACCCTGGCGCTCAAGGGGATCTACGCGGGCCAGAAGAACTGGGAGCGCCTGGCCGGGGTCATGCACGGCGAGGTCGAGGCGCGCGAGGCGCGGGAGGCCGAGGCCGCCGGCGGCGAGGGCCAGCGCGACACGGGGCTGGCGACGCTGCTCCTGGCCCTGGGCGAGGTGCTGGAAGGCCGGCTGCGCAAGGCCGAGGAGGCGACCGGGGTCTTCAAGCGGGCCCACGCGCGCGCGACCGAGGACGAGCGCCCCCTGCGCGGGCTGGAGCGGATCTACGCGGCTGCCGAGGACTGGGAGCAGCTGGTCGAGGTGCGCGGGCGCCTGCGCGACATGGTGGCCGAGGCCGACACCCGCTGCGAGCTCTCGCTGGGGATCGCCAACGCCTACGTCGAGCTCGGCCGGCGCGGCGAGGCGATCGCCGCCCTCGAGGCCGCGCTGGAGGAGGTCCCCGACGACCGGGCCGTCCTCGGGCGCCTGCGGCGCCTGCTCCTCGCGGAGGAGCGCTGGGGCGACGCGGCCAGCGTGCTGGCCCGCGAGGCCGACGTGGCGCCGGGGCGCGCCGACGAGCTGGAGCTGCGCGTCGAGCGCGCGGTCCTGGTGCGCGACAAGCTGAGCGACGCGCCCGAGGCGATCGCCGAGTTCGAGCGGGCCCGCGGGCTCTCGAGCCTCGACCCGCGCCCGCTGCTCGCCCTGGACGAGCTCTACGACCAGGCCGGCGACGTCGAGCGCCGGGTGGACGTGCTCGAGGCGCGCGGCGTGATCGAGGAGGAGGACGGCACGGCGGCGCGGCTCTACGTGCTGGCCGGCAAGCTCAACCTCGAGCGCGACCCGGCCCGGGCGGCCGAGAGCTACGAGCGGGCCCTGCTGCGCGTCAGCGACGACCCCCAGGCGCTCGAGGCCCTGATCGAGCTCTACGAGCAGCTCCAGCGCTGGCCCGAGCTGGCGCGCACGCTCCACCGCCGCGCCACCCTCGCGAGCGACCTGGCGAGCGACCCCGCGCCCTGGCTGCGGCGGGTGGCCAAGGTCGAGGAGACCTCGCTCGGCGACCAGCGGCGCGCCGCGGCCAGCCTGGAGGAGCTGCTCCAGACCGACCCCCACGACGACGCGGCCCTGGCCGAGCTGGCCCGCCTGCGCGGCGCCCTGGGCGAGCACGCGGCCCGGGCCGAGGTCCTCGGCCGCCGCGCCGACCTGGCCCGCGGCGAGGCGCGCCGCGAGCTGCTGATCGAGCGCGCCACGATCCTGGAGCGCGAGCTGGAGCGCCCGGCGGCGGCGGCCCGCGCGCTGCAGGCCGCGGCGGGCACCCTGGGGCCCAAGGACAAGGCCGAGCGGCGCCGGCTGGCGGGCGAGCGGATGCGGCTCCTGGCGGAGGCCAACGAGCCGGCCGCCCTGCTGGACGCGACCGAGGACGCCCTGGCCAACGCCGGCGACGAGAAGGACGAGCGCGAGCTCCTGGCCAAGGTCGGGCAGCTCTCGGGCGGGGTGATCTACCGCCCGGCGCGCGCGGTCGAGGTCTACCGCGACCTCTACCGGCGCGACCCCGACGCCGCGCGCGAGCCGCTGGAGGCGATCTTCCGGCGCGAGGCGCGCTATCCCGAGCTGAGCGAGCTGTGGCGGCAGGAGATCACCCGCCTGAGCGGCATGAACGGCCCCGAGCCGACGCAGCGCTGCCTGCGCCTGCGCTACCGGCTGGCCGAGCTGCTGGCGGGGCCGCTCAAGCGCCCCGACGGCGCCGAGGAGCAATACCGCAAGATCATCGAGACCGACGTCGGGCAGGAGCCGGCGCGCGACGCGCTCGAGGCCCTCTACCGGACGCGGGAGCGCCTGGCGCCCTTGAGCGACCTGCTCGAGGAGCGGGTCGGGCGAGCCGCCGACGGCGAGGCCGCCAGCAAGCTCCGCCTGGCCCAGGCCCACGTCAGCGAGCGCCTGGAGCGCACCGACGCCGCCCTGGGTCAGCTCGAGGAGGTCCTCCAGCGGAGCAAGGACCCCGCCCTGCGCGGGCGGGCCCTGCGCAACCTGGTCCGCCTCTATCGACGCGAGCGGCGCAGCGCCGAGCTGGCCAAGACGCTCTCGACCTTCGCCAACGAGCCCCACGTGGGCGCCGGCGAGCGGAGCGCGCTCAAGTCGGAGCTGGGCGTGGTGCTGGCGCGCGAGCTCGAGCGGCCCGACGACGCGATCGAGGCCTTCAGCCACGCGCTGCGCCTCGACGCCGGCAACGTGCCCGCGGCCCGCGGGCTGGCCGACCTCTACCGGCAGAAGGAGCAGTGGCGCGAGGTCGCCGAGGTCTACCAGAAGGAGGCCGGCGCCAAGGTCGACCACACCCGCCGGGTGTGGCTCTGGGGTCAGATCGGTCGGATCCGCCAGCAGCACGGCGAGCTGCCTCAGGCTCGCGACGCCTTCCGCAAAGCGCTCGAGCTCGACGAGCAATCGCTGGTCGCCCTGCGCGGCCTGGCCGAGGTCAGCCGCGAGCTCTGCGACTGGCCGCAGCTGGCCCGCGCGCTCGAGGCCCTGGCCAGCCCGATCTCGCCCTCGCCGGTCGACCGGCTGGAGGCGATGCGCGAGCTCGCCCACGTGGCCGAGGAGCAGCTGGAGAACCCCAAGCAGGCGGGCGAGTGCTACCAGACCGTGATCCAGCACGTCCACGACGACCGCGACGCCCTGGCGGGCCTGGGGCGCGCGTCGGAGGCCCTGGGGGAGACCGCCAGCCTGGTCGGCGTGCTGGAGCGTCAGCTGGGTCTGGCTCGCGAGGACACCGACCGCCACGCCCTCGCGCTGCGCGCGGCCAAGCTGCGCCAGGAGCTGGCCCAGCAGGCGCGCGACCCGGCGGTCAAGCGCCAGCAGCAAGAGCGCGCGCTGGAGCTGGCCCAGCTGGCCAGCGAGCTCGAGCCCAAGGACGCCGACGCGCTCGGGTTCTTCATCTCGGTCGCCGAGGACCTCGGCCGCTGGCAAGAGCTGGCCGACGCCACGGTCCGCCTGGCGCGCGTGGTCGACGACACCAAGCGCGCGGGCTGGATGCTCCGCCGCGCGGCCAAGGTCTACGCGCTGCGCCTGAGCGACGCGCGCGCGGCGGCGGACGCCTACATCGAGGCCACCGAGCTCCAGCCCGGTGACCCCCAGGCCTGGACCGAGCTGGTCCCCCTCGCCGACGAGCTGCGCGACCTCGACCTGCGCGAGAACGCGCTGACCCAGCTCCTGGCCCTGGCCGACCGGCCGGCGCGGCGGGTCCCCGCCGCCCTGGCGCTGGGCAACCACCACATGGAGCGCGACCAGCTCCCCGAGGCGATCGAGGCCTTCACCCTGGCGCGCGCCGAGGCTCGCGGGCCGCACGTGGTCGAGTCCCTCGAGCACCTCGAGCAGGCGCTGCGGCGCGCCGAGCGCTGGGCCGAGCTGGCCGAGGTGATCGACGCCCGCGTCAAGAAGGGCAAGGTCGACGAGCCGCGCCAGCTCCTGATCGAGCGGGCGCTGATCCTCGAGGACAAGCTGGGGCGCCACGACCAGGCGCTGGCCGTCTTGCGCCAGCTGCACGAGGAGGAGCCCAGCGACCAGCGGGTGACGCACCAGCTCGAGCGCCTGCTCAGCCTGACGCGCCGCTGGGAGGAGCTGGTCGAGCTCTACGAGGCCGAGGCCCAGCGCCGCGGCCGCGGCGGCTACGACTCGCTGGTCCTGCTCGGGCGCCTGGCGCGCGACCAAATGGACGACCCCGAGCTGGCCGCCAGCGCGCTCCAGCGCGCGGTCACGCTCAACCCCGGCGGCTCGGACGCGCTGGAGCACCTCAAGGAGCTCTACACCCGCTGCGAGCGCTGGGCCGAGCTGCTCGACACGCTCCGGCTCGAGATCGGGCTGGTCAAGGACCCGCGCCAGCGCGAGCAGCGCCTGCGCCAGGCGGGTCAGCTGGCCGAGGACAAGCTGGGCGACCTCTCCACCGCCGAGCGCTTCTACGCCGAGGCGCAGCCCCTCGCGCCGCGCGACCGGAACCTGCTCGTGGCCCTGGGCCGCGTCCAGGAGGGCCGCGGCGAGTGGGCCGGCCTGGTCGAGACCCTGCGTAAGGAGCTCGGGCTGACCCGGGATCGCCAGGAGGGGATCCGGCTGCGCCGCAAGATGGCCGTCGCGCTGGCGGACAAGCTCGGCCGCCCCTACGAGGCGATCGCGCTCTACCGCAAGATCCTCGAGCTCGACCCGCGCGACCAGGACGCGATCGTGCAGCTCTGCGACCTGCTCCGCGAGCAGCAGGAGTGGGGCGACCTGACCCAGGCCCTCGAGCTGCGCCTGCGCGGCGAGCCGCACTCGCTCCCGCTCCGCCTGGAGCTGGCCGAGGTCAACGCCGAGCGCCTCGAGCAGCCCCAGCCCGCGGTCCAGGCCGCCGAGCAGGTGCTGGCCCAAGACCCCAAGAACCGCGCCGCGGCCGAGCTGCTGGTCAAGGTCCGCCGCCGCTTCGGCGGCGCCCCGGCTGGCTTGGCGGCCGACCTCCAGCGCCTGGCCGGCGTCAGCCAAGGCCGCGAGCGAGCCGAGGTCCTGTTCGACCTGGCCAAGGTCCTGCGCGAGCAGCTCAACCAGGACGCGCAGGGGCTCAAGGCGCTGCGCGACGCCTTCAAGGCCGACCCGACCTACGACGAGGCGGTCGACCTCTTCCTGGACGAGCTCTCGATGCGCGGCCAGAAGGACGAGCTGGTCAAGGCCTGCGAGGCGGCCGCGCGGCCGGCGAGCGGCTTCCGCAAGGGCGAGCTCCTGGCCCGGGCCGCGGCGGCGCTCGAGGGCTCCGACGGCAAGAAGGCCGAGAAGCTCTACCGGGAGTCCCTGGCCACCGCTCCCAGCCATTTGCCCGCCCTGGAGGGCCTGGCCCGGGTGCTGGGCCGGCGCGAGAAGCTCACGGCCCAGGAGGCCCAGGAGCTGGTCCGGCTGCACTTCCGGCACGCCAAGGTCGACGACGACCCCGCGATCAAGGCCTCGGCCCACGTGGCCGCGGGCGACGTGCTCCGCGACCGGCTCCAGCTCTACGAGCCCGCGCGCTCGCAGTACGAGCTGGCCCTGGAGCACACGCCGAACTCGCTCGAGGCGCTGGCCTCGCTGGCGGAGCTCAGCTACGCCGCAGGGGATCACAAGAAGGCGGCCAAGTATTTCGACCGCCTGGCGGGCTCGACCCAGCTGAGCGAGGACCCGGCCCGCGCGGCCGAGCTCTTCTGGGCGCGCGGCGACTGCTGCCTCAAGCTGGGCTTCCGCGAGCGCGCGGTCGCCAGCTTCCGCGAGGCGCTCCGCTTCCGGCCCGGGCACATTCAGGCGCTCGAGGACCTCGGCCAGACCCTGCAGGAGGACGGCGCCTGGCAGGCCGCCAAGCCCGTCTACGAGGAGCTGGTCCAGCGCACGACGCCGCCCAAGCTCAAGGCGGCCCACCAGATCACCCTCGGCACCGTGCTCGGCAAGCAGAACCTGCTCGACGCGGCGGTCGAGCAGCTCCAGGCCGGCCTCGAGCAGCTGCCCAAGCGCTTCGACGCGCACCTCGAGCTGGCGCGCCTGCTCAAGGAGCGCGACCCGCAGGCGAGCAAGCGGCACTTCGAGTTCACCCTCGCCGGGGACGACCCCGACGCGGCGGGCGAGGCCCGGATCGAGCTGGCCGACCTGTGCGAGGTCCAGTTCAGCAAGCCCGAGCTGGCGGCCGGACACCTGCAGGAGGCGCTCAAGCTGCCGGGCAAGCACCGCGCCAAGGCGGCCCGTCGCCTGGCCGAGGTGCACGGGCGCGCCGAGCGCTGGCAGGACGCGGTCCACAACCTCAAGCGCGCGATCGAGCTCGAGGAGGAGGACGAGACCAAGGCCGAGCTGCTGGCCAACCTGGCGCGCGTGCTGCGCGACCGGCTCCAGCAGGCGACCCTGGCGCGCCAGTGCTTCGAGCGCGCGCTGGAGCTGCGGCCCGGCGACAAGCGCACCCTGGACTCGCTCCTGCGCTTGCTCCAGAACGCGGGCGACCTGCCGGCCCAGGCGCGCGAGCTGGGTCGGGCCGCAGACCACGCCGCCGAGAGCGCCCAGGGCGACGAGGTCACGCTCCGTCTGCAGCGGGCCGAGGTCCTGGCCAAGCTCAAGGACTTCCAGGCCGCGGTCGGCGAGTACGAGCGGATCCTGCAGCTCGACCCGCAGCACAGCGGCGCGCGCGGCGCGCTGGGCAAGCTCTACCTCGAGGTCGGCGACGCCGAAGGCGTGGAGAAGATCCACCGCGGCCTGATCGAGCACGACGCCCTGGCCGTGACCAGCTACCAGGCCCTGGCCAAGGCCTGGGCCGAGTCGAACGAGCCCGATGCCCACTTCCAGGCGGCCCAGGTGCTGGTCTCGCTGCGGGCGGGGCGGGCCAAGGACCGCCAGCTGGTCGAGGCGCGCTGCGAGTCCATGCCGACCCTGCGGGCCAACACCGCGATCAGCGACGAGGAGTTCGGGAGCACGATCGCGCACCCCGGCTGCCGCGGGCTGATCCGCGACTTCGTGTGGCGCGCCGGTCACCACCTGATCAAGCAGCTGCCCGAGGACCTCAAGGGCCACGGGATCGGCTGGCGCACGCCGCGCCACGGGATCGAGGGCGACGCCTTCCCCGAGCACGGCATGCTGGCCAAGATCTGCGGCCTGCTCGGGATCGACCAGCTCGACGTCTACTGGATGGGCGACTGGCGCCGGCCCGAGCCGGTGCTCGGCCTGGGCAAGAACGGCGCGGCCCTGATCCTCTGCCCCGAGGTGTTCAGCGGCCTGACCGAGGCCGGCAAGGCCTTCGTGCTCGGGCGCGCGGTCTCGCTGGTCAAGCTGAACCTGCACTTCTTCGCCCTCGCCGAGCCCGACACCGCCCGTCAGCTGGTGCTGGGCGCGCTGAAGGGCTTCGACGCCTCGCGGACCTTCCCCGGCCACGACGACCGCGCGCTGCGCGGGATCGTGAAGGCCGTCTCGCGCGACCAGACCCTGCTCAAGACCCTGGACGGGGTCAGCAAGGAGCTGTGGCGCAACCGCGAGGCCCTCGACTGGCAGGCCCTGCGCCAGGCGGCGCTCCTGACCGGCAGCCGCGCGGGCATGCTCGTGGCGGGCGGCATGTTCCCCGCCACCCAGGCGATCGTGCACACCAACATGTCGCTGCGCGGCCGCGTGCCCGAGACGGCGGCGGGCGTGGTCAAGCTCTTCCGCGAGGTCCCCGAGCTGGTCGACCTCGCGCCCTTCGCGGTCGGGAAGCGCTACCTCGAGCTGCGCAGCTCCAGCCTGCGTCTGGATCTGTGAATCGAGGAGGGGCTGTCGCTGCGGCTCGCACCCGCGTCGGGAAGGAGCTGTCGCTGTCAGCGACAGCTCCTTCGCGTTTCGGAGATAACCGCCAAGGACGCCAAGGACGCCAAGGAATGCCCGATCTTGGCGCCCTTGGCGTCCTTGGCGGTTCGATCCAATCAAGCAGGAAGGAGCTGTCGCTGTCAGCGACAGCTCCTTCGCGTTTCAGGTTTGAAGAAGGAAAGCAGGAATCGAGGAAGAGAGGAAGCTCTCGCTCGCAGCCTGTTGCCTCTTCCTGCTTTCTTGCTTTCCTGCTTCACACTCTAGAGCGTGGCGAGAGAGCCGTCGCAGTCAGCGATAGCAGGGGTGACGAGTGACGCTCGAGCCGCGCGCCTTGCGGCGGAGCGCCCTGCGGGTCGCGCTCTTCGCGCTCCTGCTCGCGGCCTGGGGGGCGGTCGGAGAGGGGCTGCCGGGGGCCGTGACGGGCGCGGTCTCGGCGGCGCTGATCGTGGGGAGCGTCAGCCTGGCCGAGCAGGTCGGGCAGGAGCGCGGCTGGTCGTCGGCGCGCTTGGCGCTGGTCCTGGGGGCTATCGCGGCGGCCGCCGCGGTGGGGGCCCTCCTGCAGGCGGTCTACCTGCGCGGGCTCTGGGCGGGCGGCGGCCCCGCCGCGGGGGTCGCTGCGCTGAGCTCGGCGCTGGGCAGCGGGGACTCGCTCAGGACCGGCGCGCGCGTGGTCCTGGTCTGCGCCAGCCTCGGGGCCACGGTGGGCTACCTGGTCGGCCCGCGCGAGCAGCACGAAGGGCTGAACGTCTACATGGGCCAGCTCGGCGTGGTCATGCTCCTGTCCTGGACCTACCTGCCCACGCGTCGCGAGGCGGACTACATCTTGCTCCTCCCCCAGCTGCTGATCGGCTTGGTCCTGGGCGGGATCCTGGCGTGGGGCGCCTTCGGCGTGACCGACTGGATCGAGGACGGGCTCTACCCCCAGGAGGACGCGTGAAGCTGGTCGACGCGCGCAGCGCACGCAAGATCGCCTGGCGCTCGCTGGCGCTCGCGCTCCTGCTCGGCGGGCTCTTCGCCTTCGAGAGCTGGCGCCACGCCCTGGCCGCCGTGTCCTTCGCCTACGTGGTCGCGCTGACGAGCCTGGTCGAGGCGGTGGGCGTGCGGCGCGGCTGGAGGCCGCTGCAGCGGGCGCTGCGGGTCGGCGTCGCCGGCGCGCTGGCGGGGGCGGCGTTCTTCGTTCAGTCGCGCTACCTGTTCTCGCTCTGGAGCGGCGGGCCTGCGGCGGGCGTCGCGCAGGCCACGCGGCTGCTCACGACCCACTACGGGCACGAGCGAGCGCTGGTGCTGGGCCTCCTGAGCGGCTGCGTGTTCGCCTGGGTCGGCTACCTGGGCGGCCCGCGCAGCAGCGATCGCTCGCGCGAGGCCTTAACGATCGCCGCGGTCCAGGTCCCGCTCGCGCTCGTGATCGCGGCCTTCGTCGGGCTCCCCAAGCGAGCCTCCGACTGGGTGTTCGTCCCCGGCGTGCTGCTGCTGACCTTCCTGCTCTTCGGGGTGGGCCTCCGGCTCGGCTTCTCCCTCTGCGACACCCTCGACGCGCGGCTCTTCCCGCCCAAGGTCGGGGGGAACGAGGAGTCGTCGACTCCCTGAGCCGAGCATTTCGGCTTCCTCGCTCGCTCCGCGATCGCCGCTCTCGCATACCTGCCGACTTCCGGTTTTCCCGGCTTCCAGTTTTCCCCGTTCAATCGAGGGGTGAGAGCGCCTGCGCCAGGTTCACGCCAAGCCGAGGCCCGAGCGGATAAGCTCTGCTCCCTCATGACGCCCTGGAGCCTCACCGCCCGCTGGCCGCGCCTCTCGCTGCTGCTCGCCGCCCTGCTGACCCTGATCCTGGGGCTGGCCGCGCGCGGGGTGCAGCCGCGCTACGAGATCGAGGACTTCTTCCCCGAGGGGACGCCGGCGCGCGCGACCTACGAGCGGGCGCAGGAGGCCTTCGGGCGCGACGACCGCGCGGGCGTGCTGGTGCTCGAGAGCAAGGCGCCGCTGGGGCCCCTCGACTTCGGGCGGATCCGCGCCAGCGCGGCGCGGATCGCCTCGCGCAGCGAGGTCGAGCGGGTCGTCTCGCCCGCGACCGCGGTCGTGCCGCGCAAGAACGCCGAGGGCGACGTGGTGCTCGAGCAGGCGCTCCCGCCGGGCGAGGAGCCGAGCGCCGCGCGGGTCGCCGAGCTGCTCGAGCTCTACGCCCAGCCGCCCTACGCGGGCTCGTTGGTCTCGCGCGACGGGCAGGTCGGCGTGCTCTACGCCCAGCTGCGCGAGGACCGACTGGGCTTCGCGGACCGGGCCGCCCTGCGTGACGCGCTCGAGGCGGAGCGGAAGCTGCTCCGTGAGCACTACCAGGTCCACGTGGTCGGCTACCCGATCCAGCGCGTGGAGCTGGTCGAGATCAGCCAGGGCGAGACGCGCAAGCTGCTGCCCTTGGTCCTGGGCGCGATCCTGCTCGTGGGCGCGCTGGTGTTCCGCAGCGCGGCGGGCGCGCTCCTGCCCCTGGCCGTAGCCGGGCTCTCGGTCCTGGGCGTGACGGGGCTGATGCGCCTGGTCGGCCTGGCGCCCAACATTCTCAGCCCCGCGGTCTACCTGATCGTGGCCGTGGTCGGCGTGGCCGACGTGGTTCACCTCCTGACCCGGGTCCGCGAGCTGGGCGGCGGCGAAGAGGCCGTCGAGCGCGCCCTGCGCGAGGTCGGCCCGCCCTGCGCCCTGGCCAGCCTCACCACCGCGCTGGCCTTCGGGGGCTTGGCCCTGACGGGGCTGCCCCTGGTCGCGACCATGGGCCTGCAGGTCGCGCTCGGAGTGGGCTTGGCCTTCGCGCTCTCGCTCCTGCTCCTGCCGGCGGCCGTGCGCTGGGGCGGGCGCGCGAGCGGCGAGCAGCGCGGCCAGCTCGCCGAGCGCTGCCGCGGCCTCGACGCCTGGGCCGCCCCGCGGGGCAAGCTGCTGGTGGCGGGCTTCCTGCTCCTGCTGGTCCTCGGCGGCGGGCTGGCCACGCGCCTGCGGGTCAACGCGCCCCTGCTGGCCGACCTCGACGCCGAGCACCCGATCCGCCAGGCGCACCGCCTGATCGAGGCCCGCCTCGGCGGCGTGATCCCCCTCGAGCTGCTCGTGCCGCCGCCCGCCAAAGGCTACCCCTTCGCCCTCGAGCGCATGACCCGCGTCGAGGAGCTGACCCGCCGCCTGCGCGAGGTCGAGGGCGTGCTGACCGCGAGCAGCCCGGTCGACGCCCTGCGCCGGCTGCAGCCCTTCCTGGCGGAGGTCCCGGCCGAGCGCGTCCCCGGGCTGGTGCCGACCGCCCTGCTCCTGGCCGAGGACCAGGTCCGCCCCTGGGTCAGCGCCCCCAGCGAGGGGCTGATGCGGATCCGGCTGCGGATCAAGGACCTCGACAGCGACGCCGCCTTCGCGCTCTTCGCCCGGATCGAGGCGCTCTACGAGGAGGTCCTCGGCGAGCCGGCCCAGGGGCGCCTGACCGGGCAGGGCTTCCTGGCCCAGACGATCAACCGCGACATCGTGGTCCACTTCCGCGGCGGCTTCCTGTTCGCGCTCGGCGCGGTGGCGCTGGTGCTCTTCTTCGCCTTCAGCGACCTGTGGCTGGTGGCGGTCGCGCTGCTGACCAACCTGTTCCCGGTCGTCCTGCTGGCCGGCGCCATGGCGGCCCTCGGGGTCGAGCTGCGCTACACCAGCGCGCTCGTGCTCTCGGTCGTGTTCGGCCTGGCCGTCGACGACACGATCCACTTCGTGGCCCAGTACCGGCGGATCCGCGCCGAGGGCACGCCCGAGGCCCTGCGCGAGACGCTGGCCGTGGCGGGCCCGGGGCTGGTGCTGACCTCGCTCCTGCTGGCGCTCGGCTTCGGCGCGCTCCTGCTAGCCAGCTTCCACCCGCTGCGCGTCATGGGCGGGACCCTGGCCCTGTGCGCCGCGCTGGCCTTGGCCGCGGACCTGCTCCTGCTGCCGGCCTTGCTGCGCTTGCGCGGCGGCGAGGCGGCCGCGTCCTCTTCGAATGAGGGCTCTACCGGATAACCGGGGTGGCGGCACGCCATCGATTCCCGAGCCCAAGGGTGGGGGTCTGGGGGGAGGCTGTCGCAAAACCGGAAGCCCTCCGAACAACGAAACTGACCCGAGCGAAAGGCCCGGGCCAGTTCGCTGAGGCGCCCTTGTCAGGGCGCTCTCCAGTCATGCCTCAGAAGAGTCAGCGGCTCTGTCTCAATCCTGCGTTCAAAGTCTCCGGCCGGTATCGATATCCGAGCGAG
>CALDQK010001047.1 GCA_937911525.1 uncultured bacterium | reverse complement strand
GAGCCGCTCATGAGCTGGAGGTAGTCGATCACCAGCAGCTCGCAGTCGTGCTGGGCGCGCAGGCGGCGGCCCTTGGCGCGCAGCTCCATGGTCGAGAGGGTCGGCGAGTCGTCGATGAAGAACTGCGCCGGCTCGAGCACGTCGCAGGCCTGCACGAAGCTGCGCTTCTCCTCGCGAGTCAAGAAGCCGCCGCGCAGGCGGTGACCGTCGATCTTGGCCAGCCCGCAGAGCATGTTGCTCGTGACCTGGATCCGCGGCATTTCGAGCGAGAAGAAGCAGGCCGAGCCGCCGTGGAGCACGATGTTGCGGATCACGTTCAGCGCGAAGCTGGTCTTACCCATGGAGGGGCGAGCCGCGATGATCGTCATCTCGCCGGGGAGGAAGCCCGCCGTGATCTCGTCGAGGTCGCTGTAGTAGCTCGAGATCCCGCGCACCGTCGCGCCCTGCTCCTTGGCGAGGAGCTCGTCGTAGGCCTCCTTGACCACGATCCCGACGTTGACCGCCTCGTTGCGAATACGCCGCTGGGTGACCTCGAACATGCGCTGCTCGGCGCGGTCGAGCAGCTCGTCGACGGGGCCGCTGGTGTCGAAGGCGTCGTGCTGGACCTCGGCCGTGATCTCGATCAGGCGCCGCTGCAGAGCGCGGTCGCGCACGATCTTGGCGTAGTACTCGGCGTTGGCGCCGGTGGCCATGACCGTGGTCAGGTCGGCCAGGCCCTCGATCCCGCCCACGGCCTCGAGCGCGCCCTTGTTCTCGAGCTCCTCGCTCACGAGGACCACGTCGGCCGGCTTGTCCTGCTCCCACAGCTCGACGATCGTCTCGTAGATCGCCCGGTGACCCGGGTCGTAGAAGGCCGCCGGGTCACCGAGCACCTGCGCGACCTCGTCCATGGCGGTCGGGTCGATCAAGAGCGCGCTCAAGAGCGCCCGCTCGGCCTCGGCGCTGTGGGGCGGGACGTTGCGCAGCAGCGGGTCGAAGGCGAGGTCCTCGCCCTCGCCGAAGCCCTTCTTGTCCTTGAACTTCTTCTTGCCCTTCTTGCCCTTCTTGAAGCCCGTAGAGCCGCCGTCGCGTTCCTGGATCATTGCCACGTCCGAGGTTGAGCTGCCCCGCGCGAGCGCGAGGCCCGAGCGCGAGGAGAGGGGTGAAGGGTGAGGGTTGTAGCCACTCGGGGGTTGCCTGCGCAAACCCGCGCGTGGAGCCTCTTGCAGGGCCTAGGGCGACGATCTCTCCACGCAGAGCGCGCCGCAAACCCAACCTCCTAAGCTACCGACAGCCCCTGACGTACGCCGAACCCAGGACTTCTCCACGAGTTATCCCCCACCCTCCTCCCGCAAGCCCTGTGAACCCGACGACTCTCCACGGAACTTTCGGGAGCGCGACCGGGCGTCGACCCGCCGGACCGCCTGTTCGACCGAGGGCCAGAGGAGCTCGACGAGGCGATCCCGCCCCGTGGGGGTGAAGTGGCACAGGTCGCGAAAGAGCTCGGCCTGGTTGGAGAGCTTGGGCCCCACATCCGCCACGAGCACCCCTCGCGCCGCGCCGACCCGCCGCGTGATCTCGTTGTGCCGCTCGATCCCGACCACGGCTGCCTCCGCAGGGCCCCAGGGCGTGACCTCACCCGCGCTCGGCTCGGCGTGCGCGAAGGTCGCGAGCACCACGACCGCCCCCAGCCGCTCGGCCTCGTCGAGGAGCGCGCCGAGGTCCCGCTCGAAGCGCCCCGAGCGCGCGAGGTCCTCGCTCGCGTAGGCGCGCGTCCGGCGCGCGCGAGCCACGCCGAGCAGGCGGTTGTAGAGCAGGGTGTAGGCGGCCGAGGCGTCGAGCCAGCCCTGCCGGCGGTTGACGCTCCGGCCGCCGAGGGAGGTCTGCGCGGCGAGGAAGGCCTGGTCGTCGTCCGGCGCGTCGCTGACCGTGAGCGGGATCAGGTCGTTGATCGCGTGGTAGACCACCAGCACGTCCGGTCGCAGGGGCGCGACCCGCCGGCGCAGGTTGGCCAGGCTCTGGGACACCGTGTAGCCGGGCGTGCCCGCGGAGGCAAAGCGAGCAGCAGGCTGCCCCCCCTTCGCCCGCCAGCGCTCGGCGAGCGCCCCCAGGTAGTCCTGGAAGAAGCTCGTCGAGCCGCCCAGCGCCACCACCTGAACCTCGCTCGCCGCGGGGTCGAGGAGCTGACCGACCAACCCTTGCTCGTTGACCTCGATCCCGCCGCCTACCGACCCCGGACGCAGGCGGTTGTAGGCCCGTGGGCAGGGCTCGTAGATCCGTCCCCCGAAGTGGTGGTCCATGAGCGCGTTGCCCATCCTCAGGTGGACGTGAACGCGCGCCGCCCCTTCGGCCAAGAGCGCGCTCAAACCGAGCAGCGCCCCCAAGAAGAGCAGCTTCTTGCGCAGGCTCAGGCTCCCCCTGCCCCGCGCGGAATCGGACGACTCGCTCACTCCCTAGCCATACGCGACCACGAGCCAGCCATACAGCAAAAAAGCCCCGCGCTTGCGGGGCTTCCTTCGGTCGAGTCGGCGGCCTTGGCCAGCCTAGTCGTTGTCTTCCTCGAGCTGCTGGGTCCGATCCAGCGCCCGGTCGTCCTGGCGCTCGAGGTCGCGCTCGCTGGAGCGGTCGCCCGCCTCCTGGTCGCGCTCGGCGTCCTTCTCCTCGCGGGCCGCGTCGCGCTCGCCTTCGCGCTCGAGCTTGGCCTCTTCGCGCGCCGACTGCTTCTCCGAGTCGCGCTCGGCCTGAGCCTCGTCGCGAGCCGAGTCCTTCTCACCCTCTCGCTCGGCCTTGGCCTCTTCGCGAGCCAGGGCCTTGTTGTCCTGGAGCTCCTGGCGAGCCTCGTCGCGGTGATCCTCGCGGGTGTTGAGGTAGGGACTGTCGCCCTCCTCGTCCCTGCGCTTGATTCGCTCACGGCGGCGAGCGTTCGCGTCCGCCCGCGAGCGGAGCCGGCCCGCCCGAGCCTGCTCGTCGGCGATCGCGGTCCGCTCGACGCGGCGCGGGTCACCGAAGCGAAGGAGGTCCCGCTTCCAGCGCGCCAGCTCCTGAACCTCGGTGCCGACGCCCTCGAGGCCCGACTTGCTCGTGATCAGCTTGTGCCGGCGGAGGTCCGCGTGGCGGCGGGTCACGCTCAGGCGAGCCAGACGGCGCTCGCTCACGTCGGCGCCAGGGTCACGAAGCCGACGGAGGTTGGCGTAGCGACGGGCGCTGGGCTTCTCACCGGCCTTGCGCACCAGCTCATGCTTCCAGCGCTCGTAGCGGTCGCCCCGGGGGTCGTCGACCCGCTCGCGGACCAGACGCGACTTGACCTGCTCGCGGAAGTCTCCGCTGCGGTCGTCGACCCGCTTCATGTGGGCATAGCGAGAGACGCGATCCTTGAGGGCCGCTGGCCACTTCTGGGTCGCTGCCTGCTTCTTCTGCTTGAGCGCCCTCTGCTTGAGCGTGGGGTCAGCCTGGGCCTGCGCACCCGCCAGCAATGCGGCGGCGCTCACCAACGCGAAAGCAGTTGCGCGAAGAGGGCTCACTGGAGGTCCTCTAGAACGAACGGCGTTCCACGGACTACAAGTCGTGCGCCCGCATAGAAAGCGCCCTGGGGCTCGCCCCCAGGCGCCAGCCCTTCGGCAACTTTGCCCGAACACTGCCGGAGAACCGGCAACCTTGCTTTACAGGGGATCAATTGGGACTCCCCTGCCGCTCGCGGATACGGTCCAAGCACTTACGCGCCTGGTCGCCCATCGGGCCCTGAGTCTCGTCCCGCTTGCTCGCCAGGAACTTCTGGAGGTAGCGCTCCGAGCTCTCCCAGTTCTGCAGGTCGAACTCGATCAACCCCAGGTTGTATTGGCAGGTCGCGTGGTCTGGCTGGATCTCCAGGGCCCGCCGATACGCGTCCCGGGCCAGCTCCAGCTGGTCGCGCGCCAGGTAGGCGTGGCCGAGGTTGATCAGGGCCGGCAAGTAGCGGCTGCTGATCGCCAGGCACTTGAGGTATTCGGCGATCTCGAGCTCGTATTGGCCCTTGTGGTAGTAGGCGTAGCCGAGCTTGAAGTGCGCCTTGTAGAAGAGCGGATCCGCCTCGAGGGAGAGCTGGAACTCGCGAATGGCCTCGTCGACCCGGGGCGGCTTCTCGCTCAGGAAGCGCACCCCCTGCAGGTAGAAGGTGCGGGCCCGGTGAGCCGCGGCCGCGTCGTGCTCGAAGCGCTCGTTGCCCGAGCCAGGCTCGGTCGAAGCGGCGAGCCGCTCCGCCCGAGCTCGCTCCTCGCGCTGGTCGTTGCGGTCGGCGGCCAGCACGCGGTCCGCCTGGTTCTTGACCTCGTCCTGGCGCTGCGCCTCGACCTTGGGAGGCGGCCCTTCCTGGGGAGTGGTCTGGCAGCCCGCGAGGGCGCCAATCACGGGGACCAGCAGTGCAATTCGGCGAACGCGCATGCGTGACCTCACCGTAGATCCATCCCTCCGGCCCCGCCAGGCACCGCCCCTAAGTCGTTGGGGTGCCTCAGCCGAGCCCCTGCTTCAACTCCCCCGAGTGCGGAGCTCCAGCGCACGGAGGCGACTCTTGGCTTGCTCGCTCAGGCGACCCTCACGGCTCAGCTCGAGGCAGCGCTTGTAGAGCTGCTGCGAGCGAGCGCCGTTGCCGAGGTCCTCCTCGATCAGCGCCAGGTTGAAGAGCGCGGTCGGGTGGGGCTCGAGCTTGATCGCGAAGTCGAAGGCGTTGCGGGCCTCGCTCAGGAGGTCCGCCGCCAGACAGGCCTCGCCGAGGGCGCGCCACACGCGAGCGGCGCGGGGATTGATCGAGAGCGCCTTGTGATACTCCGCCCGCTCGCGGGCGTAGTCGCCCAAGGAGTAGTGGCAGAGACCGGCGCGGTAGTGGGCGTCCGCGCGGAGCGGATCCAGCTCGACGCAGGTGTAGAAGGCCTGGATCGCGGCCTCGTGATCGTCCGCCAGAGCCAGCTCCAGGCCCCGAAGATAGGCCGTCTGAGCGCGCTCCTGGGCGCTAGGGACGGCGCGGACGGCCGTCCGGCCGACGCGCTCGTGCTCGTCGGAGCTGCCGCTCGAGACGCAGCCGGTGGCGCCCGAAGCCAGGGCGCCGAAGACGCAGGCCGCGAGCCGTGCGCTGCTAGCGCGTGCGTATTGGCTCTTCATGTGACTAGAGACTCCCCGCTCGATCCGGTCGCAAGTCTAACCCCTACCCGCCCCGAGTGCGACGGATCGTTTCGACGATCCGGTCCCGCAGCTCCTTCAAGGCGTTGGCGTAGTACTTCTTGTAGCGCTCGATCTGCTGGCGCAGGTCCACGACTTCCTGCAGCGCAGCCTGCTCGCGCGCCAGGGTCTTGCTCAGCCCAGGCAAGGCGTAGCCGCGCTCTGCCAGGTCGTTGAGGTGCTTGACGTGTCGCCGGCGCCGCGCCTCCTTGGGCTCGAGCCGGGAGAGCTGCTCGGTGAAGGCCTCGAGCTGGCGCTTGTAGGCCTCCTGCCGCCACTCCATGTCCTCGAGGCTGGCGTCCTCGTCGAGGGCCGGGACCTGAGGCGGCCGGACCGGGGCCGGCTCGAGGGCGCGCAGCTCGGCCATGTCGCGCAGGTCGCCCATGGCCAAGTCCGTATAGCGGCGGGCCTGGGTGACGCGGTTCGCGCCGTTGAGGATGCGGTGCGCCACCTCGAGCAGACGGCTCGCGTAGGCCGAGTGGGCCTCGATCCGCCGCAGACGATTGAGCTCCTGCTGAGTCGACGACGCGTCGCGCTGCATGCGCAGCCGGGCGATCTTGTCGGAGACGCGGCGCGCCGCCTGCCGCGCCGACTGGACGGCGTTGGTCCGCAGGGGGCCGCTCGGCTGGGACTCGGCGGCCTTGACCGTAGCGCGCGCCTCGAGCAGCTCCGCCTGCAGCTTCTTGAGCTCCTGGTCGAGGCGCTTGAGCTCGATCGAGCCGCGGTCGTAGACCTTGACCGCCCCGTCGCGCTCCGCCTTCAGGACCGGCAGCGAGCGAACGGCTGGCGTGCCTGCGGGCTTCGGCCCCTCCTTGGGCTCGGGCGCCGCCGCAGCCGACCCCTGCAAGAGGAGGCTGAGAGCGAAGCTCGAGAGCACCAGAGTGAGGGACCGGGTACGCACCCTTCTATCGGCTCCCCGGCTTGCTGAGCTCGTACTTCTTCATCTTGTACTGCAGGCTCGAGCGCTTCAAATGCAAGACCTTGGCGGCCTTGGTCTGGTTCCAGTCGGTGTCTTCGAGGGCCTTGCGGATCATCTCGCGCTCGATGCGCTCCATCTGAGCCATCAGGCCCGTCGCCTCATGGTACTCACGCTGGGCCTGTGAGTCACCCTCGCCTCCCTGGATCTCTGGGGGGAGGTCGGTCGGGGTGATCTGGCGCGAGCCATCGGGCTGCGCGTCCGCCAGCACCAGGGCGCGCTCGAGCACGTTCTCGAGCTCGCGCACGTTGCCTGGCCACTCGTAGATCTGGAACAGGGCGAACACCTCCTCGTCGACCGCCCCGATCAGGCCGGTGTTCTGGCGGTGCCGGTCCAGCAGCGCCGAGACGAGCATCGGCACGTCCTCGCGACGGCTGCGCAAGGTCGGCATCTCGATCGAGATCACGTTGATCCGGTAGAAGAGGTCCTCGCGGAAGCTGCCCTGCTCGATCATCTCCTTCAGGTTGCGGTTGGTCGCGGCCACGACGCGCACGTCGACCTTGAGGACCTTGCTCCCGCCCACCCGCTCGACCTCCTTCTCCTGGAGGAAGCGCAGCAGCTTGACCTGCGTCGTGAGGGGGATCTCGCCGAGCTCGTCCAGGAAGAGGGTCCCGCCTTCGGCCTGCTCGAACTTGCCTCGCTTCATTTGGGTCGCCCCGGTGAAGGACCCCTTCTCGTGCCCGAAGAGCTCGGACTCGAGCACGCCCTCGGCCAGGGCCGCGCAGTTGACGCACACGAAGGGGCCGTCCTTGCGCTGGCTGCGCTGGTGGATCTCGCGCGCCGCCAGCTCCTTGCCCGTGCCGCTCTCGCCCAGGATCAGGACCGGAGTCGCGGTCTGGCTGACCTTGCCGATCAGCTCGAACACGCGCTGCATGGGCGGCGAGCCGCCGATCAGGCTGCCGAAGCGCTGCTGGAGCTCGTCCTTGAGCCGGCGGTTCTCCTGCTCGGTCTTGAGCCGCTCGAGCGCCTTCTCGACCTTGGCCTCCATGGCCGTGAGCGGGAAGGGCTTCTCGACGTAGTCCAGGGCGCCGAGGTGCATGGCCTTGACCGCGGTCTCGACCGAGCCGTGGGCGGTCATCACGATCGTGGCCACCGAGCGCTCGGCCGCCGCGAGCTCCTCGAGCAGCGCCACCCCGTCCAGGCCCGGCATGCGCAGGTCCGTCAGGAGCAGGTCGAAGTCGTCGGCCATGAGCGCGCTCTTGGCCTGGCTCCCGTCGGCGGCGCCGGTCACGGCGTGCCCCAGCGAAGCCAAGGACTCGACCAGCACGTCGCGCAGGCCGTTGTTGTCGTCAGCGATCAGGATCTTGGCCACGGACTCAGCCTCCCGCCCCGGCGGCCGAGACCACCGGCAAGCGAATCACGAACTCGGCCCCGCCACCCGGGGCGTCGCGCAGCGAGAGCTTGCCGCGGTGGGCGCTGACCGTCTTGTTGGCGATCGCCAGGCCCAGCCCGGTGCCCTCGGCGCGGGTCGTGAACAAGGGGTTGAAGATCTTCTCGCGCAGCTCGAGCGGGACGCCCGGGCCGGTGTCGCGGAAGCGAAGGTAGACCTGGTCGCCGAGCTTGTGCACCCGGACCGAGAGCGTGCCGCCCTCGTCCCGCATGATCTCGAGCGCGTTGCGCGCCAGGTTGGTGCAGGCCGAGCGGAGGAGCTTGTCGTCGAGCGCCAGCGGCTCGAGGCCCTCGTGCGGCTCGAGCTCGACCCGCAGCGCCTTGCCCTCGCTCAGCGGGACGGGCTCCTCGCGCCACTTGGCGGTCGCCTCGGGGTCGAGCCCCAGGCTCTGGACCGCGAGCTCCACGCTGCGCTCGACCAGCTCGTTGAGGTCGGTCGGCTCGCGGCGGATCGTGTTCTCGCGGGTGAAGGCGAGGAACTCCTTCAGGAAGGCGTCGAGCTCCACCACCTCGCCGCGCAGGCGCTCGGCGAGGCGAGCCACCTTCTCATCGCCCCGGCGCCCGATCAGCTCGGCGAAGCCCGAGATCGCGCCCAGAGGGTTCTTGATCTCGTGGGCCAGGCCGGCGCCCAGGTTGCCGATCGCGGCCAGGCGCTCGTTGCGGGCCGCGACCTGGCGGAAGCGCTCGAGCTCGGTCCGATCGGTCACGAGCGCCACGGCGCCCAGCAGCTCGCCCTGCTCGTCGTGGAAGGGCGCGCAGGTCAGCTCGACCAGCCGCTGCTCCTCCTCGTCGGCCCCGGGCTCGCCGAGCACGATCAAGGCCTGATCGGTGACCGAGCCGTCGAGCGCCCGGTTGAGCGACCGCGCCAGCGGGTGCTCCTTGCTCCCGAACACCTCGTCGGCGGCGCTGCCGACCTCGCCCCGCTGGCGCAGGATCCGGGCGGCGCTCTCGTTCCAAACCGTCAGCTCACCGAAGGGGTCGACCGCGACGACCCCCGAGGGCACGCCCGCCACGAGGTGGTTGCTGTAGCCCTTGAGGTAGGCCGCCGTCTCCTGCGCCCGCGCGTAGAGCTCGCGCAGCTCGGCGTCCTTCTCGCTCAGGCGGTCGACCATGTCGTTGTAGCGCTCGGTCAGCACGCCGATCTCGTCCTGATGGCGAATCCGCGCGCGCTTCGGCGCGCCGTCGATCCCTTGCATGGCCTTGACCAGCCGGTAGACGGGCAAGTGCACGCGCTGGCGCACGAGGAACACGGCGGCGGTCAGCACGGTCAGGCCGGCGCAGGCGCCGAGGAAGATGAAGCTGTTGTTGACCTCGCGCACCTCGCGCTCGAAGCCGGCGGGCACCTCGACCCCGACCATCGCCACGACCTCGTCGTTCGGGCCGAGGATCGGCGCGTAGCCGGTCTTGAAAATGACCCACTTGGACTCGCCCGTCTCGGGGTCCGGGACCTGGAGGGGGTAGAGGGGCGAGCTCGCCGACGCCCGCCCCATTCGGACCTGCTCGATGTAGCTGCTGTCGGCGAGCAAGCGGCTGAGGGCGCTCTCGTGGACCAGCTCCCCGCCCGAAGAGGCCAGGACCTGAAAGTCGGGGTCCGTGCCGGCGAAGAGCACGACCTCGCGCACCTGCGCGCGCTGGCGCACCTGACGCGCGATCTGCTCGAGTCGAGCGGCCGCGCGCTTGCGGATCGCCGGATCCCCCTGCTGAGCCTGCGCGAGGGTGAAGGGCTTGTCGAGCTGGCCGGCCGCCAGCGCCGCCACCGACTCCAGCCGCTGGCTGACCTGGTCCTCGAGGATCCGGTTGGCGGTGTCGTTGACCACCACGCCCGCGACCGTGAACACGACCGTCGTGACGAGGGTCAGGATCACCGCGAAGGTCGTCAGCAGCTTGGTCCCGAAGGCCTGCCGCAGGAGACTTCGACGCTGCCGCCGCTGGATCCGCTGGCTCTGCGTCTCGGGGTGTGCGCTCGGGGAGGGCGATTCCACGGCGGGAGGGTAGCACCGAGAAGGCGTCGGAGTCGTCGTCTGGGTCAAGGACGGCTTGAGACTGTCGGTGCCGAAGATTAAACTCTTACGCTCACTGACTCGAAGTCTGGCCACGGTCCACATTTTGTGCGCTCTTCTCCAACCTACTGAAAGACCACGACTTGTGCCGAGCCAGCGCTGAGTCAGCGGCGAGTCGAAGGCGGACGGCTGGAGTCGCCCGAGTTCGACTGGCGAGAGCCCAACTGGAGTGGCGAGAGCCCAACTGGAGTGGAGATCCTCCGTGACCAAGCTGCGTAACCTTCGCGAACTCCGTTGGCGCCGGAAGGGTCCGCGCCTCCCCCCCTCGGTGCTCGACGCAGCGAAGCTCAAGATCGACCCAGACAACACGGGCCAGTGGGTCCTGCCTGCGGCCTATCGGGCTTTCCTCTCCCAGATGGATGGCGGCCGCCCGGGCGTGCAAACCTTCAAGGACAAGGGCAAGGAGCACACGATCGAGGCGTTCTACACCTTCGCGGACGCGGCCAACACGGCCGAGAAGCTGCGCAAGGGTGGCAAGCTGCCCGAGGGTTTCCTGCCCGTCGCCATGACCCCCTCCAAGCACCCGCTCGTCTACGTCGAGCTGGAGGAAGAGGGCAGGGTCTGGATTCGCACCGCTCCACGCGCCCGGTGGGAGGACGAGAAGGTCGTCTACCTGCTCGCCGACGACTTCGCCGAGTTCCTCGACATGCTCGGCAGCGACCAGCGCATGGCCTTCGCGTCGACCTCGAGCGCCTCGCCCTGGGGCATCGTCACCGACACCGTCGACGAGCCTCCCCCCAAGAAGAAGACCGCGGCCAAGACGAAGACCGCGGCCAAGACGAAGACCGCGGCCAAGACGAAGACCGCGGCCAAGA
>CALDQK010001046.1 GCA_937911525.1 uncultured bacterium | reverse complement strand
GGCGCCCGAGGGGCGATAGCCGAGGGCCGCGCCCAGGGCGAGGGCCGCGCCCAAGGCCACCACGGCGAGCCCGCCCCAGCCCGCCCGGCGCGCTGGCGCGGGGCCGGTCGAGGCGAGGCTGGGAGGAGCCGAGAAGACCGCCCGCAGGCCAGCCAGGTTGGGGCGCTCGGCGGGCGCCTTCGCCAGGCAGGCCAGGAGCTGGGCGTCCAGCCAAGGCGGGATCTCGGGGCGCAGCCTCGAGGGGGGATCGGGAGCGTGCTCGCGCGTAGCGATCACGCAGGAGTAGAAGGTCTCCGCCATGAAGGGCGGCTCGCCGCAGAGGAGCGCGTAGAGCGTGGCGCCCAGGCCGTAGACGTCGGTCGCCGAGGTGGTCGGCTCGCCGCCGGCTTGCTCGGGGGCCCAGTAACCGGGCGTCCCCATGGCGAGGCCGGTGCGCGAGAGGCGCAGCGACTCCTGGATCTCGAGGTCCTTGACCAAGCCGAAGTCGACCAGGATCAGCCGGCCCCGCCCGTCGATCAGCAGGTTGTCGGGCTTGAGGTCGCGGTGCAGGATCCCGATCGAGTGGGCGGCGCGGAGGGCGTCGCAGAGGTCGACCCCGAGGCGGAGGACCTCCTCGAGCGGGAGCGGACCGCGGCGGATCAAGCGCTCGCCGAGGGACTCGCCCTCCACCAGCTCAGTCGCGATCCAGCTGCAGTCGGGGCCGATCCCGAGCAGGCGCACGACGTTTGGGTGCTGCAGGCGCGCGAGGGCCTCGGCCTCCTTTGCGAAGCGGCGCCGCTGGGCCACGTTGGTGCTCGCCGCGCGGAGCACCTTGACCGCGGCCTCGTGGCCGTCGCGCTCGTGGCGGCCGAGGTAGACGCTCCCCATGCCGCCTTCGCCCAGCAGCCGCTGGATCCGATAGGGCCCAACCTGTTCCAGCACGCTCCGAGTCTAGGAGGCTCTGGGGTCTAGGTGGCCAGGGCCGGGGTCGCCTCGGGCTCGGGCTCGGCTAGCTCTCGCCCCCAGAGCGGGACCTCGCGGGCGCCCTGGGCGAGCAGGTCCTCGCGGTAGAGGTGCCACACCTTGCCGTAGCCGTAGAAGGGGACGGCCGGGTAGAGGTGGTGGACCAGGTGGTAGTTCTGGGCCATGAGCGGGAGGGTCAGCCAGCGCCCGCGCAGGATGTGCGTGGCGCGGAAGCGGTCCTCGCGAGCCGGGATCCGGTGCGGGCGGTGGGGCAGGTAGTCGAAGGCGAAGGCCAGGGCCGCCGTGGCCAGGCGCGCCGGCAGGAGCACGAGCAGCAAGAAGAGCAGCCCCTTGCCGCTCGCGACCGCCGCCAGCCCGAGGAGCACCTGCGCGCCGACGAGGGCCACGATCTCGACCTGCTCGGCCCGCGAGAAGCGCTCGCGCTCGCGGAAGAAGCGCGCGTAGTAGTGCAGATCCTGGGTCGCCCAGCGGAGGGGCAGGAGGAGGCTCGGACCGCTCCCGCTCCACAGGTCGGGGTCGGCCTCTTCCTCGTTGACGTGCTTGTGGTGGTCGAGGTGCATGACTCGAAAGGCGGGGAAGGGCGCTAGCAGGGGGATCCCCGCGATCCGGCCCAGCAGGTCGTTCAGCCAGCGCCGGCGCACGACCGCGCGGTGGGTCGCGTCGTGCAGCGGCGTGAAGGTCAGGTAGGCGAGCGCGCTCGCCAGCGCGACCGCCGCCGGCAGGGGCATGCGCCCGCTGGCGCCCAGGACGAGGGTCGCCAGCCAGGCCAGCGGGACCAGGAGCGCGAGGAACACGGTGGGCCACGCCACGTCAGGGGCGCGCAGGGCAGCTCGGCGGGGATCGTTCATGGCCGGGAGCTTATCTACCCGCGCGTAGATTTGTCTACCCGCGAGTCGATAACTTGCCGCAAGTCGTTTACGGAATTGCGCCTACGCCGGAGCCTCCCTCACTAGTCGGGGACGCTGAGCCCCGCCATTCCCGACTGGTCGTTTGGGTCGCCGCCCAGGCGACGCCGCTTGGTCTGACCGAGCTGATCGAGGGCGCTCATTTGCTCTTCGCTGAGCTCGAACTCCTGGATCGCGATGTTCGCGCGAATGTTGGCGGGGGTCTCCGACTTGGGGATCGGGATCAAGCCGTGCTGCAAGTTCCAGCGCAGGATCACCTGAGCCGCGCCCACGCCGTGAGCGGCCGCGATCTCGGCCACGACGGGGTCGGCCAGGGGCTTGTCGCCGCTCTCGACGCCGCTCCAGGCGCCGGTGCCCAAGGGCGACCAGCTCACGACCTGGACGCCGCGCTCAGCGCACTCGGCCCGCAGCTCGGGCTGCTGCCAATAGGGGTGCAGCTCGATCTGGTTGCACACCGGCGGCACGTTGGCCGCCTCGGCGAGCTGCTCGAGGTCGCTGATCCGGAAGTTGCTCACCCCGATCGCCCCGACGCGCCCCTCGTCGACGAGGCGCTCCATGGCGCGCCAAGTGTCGAGGGTCTTGTCGGGGTTGGGCCAGTGGATCAGGTAGAGGTCGATCCGCTCGAGGGCCAGGCGCTCCTGGCTGGCGTCGAAGGCGCGCAGGCACTCGTCGTAGCCCTGGTCGCTGTTCCAGAGCTTACTCGTGACCAGGAGCTCGTCGCGCGCCACGCCGCTCTCGCGCAGGCCGCGCCCCACGCTGCGCTCGTTGCCGTAGACGGCGGCGGTGTCGATCAAGCGGTAGCCCGCCTCGATCGCGACCTGCACGGTCTCGCTCACCTTGTCGCTGTCGGACTGCCAGCCGTCGATCGCGCCCGTGCCGAAGCCGATCGCGGGGAAGATGAAGTCGCTCATGGCTCGCTGCTCCTTGAAGAGCGGCAGGCTATCAGCGCGCGTGCGCTCCAGCGAGGACCTCGCTCAGGGCGCTCAGGAGCTCTTCGCGGCTGAAGGGCTTGCGCAGCAGCCGGGCGTCGCTGGGGGCCCCGACGCGCTCCAGCTCGCCCGCGGTGTAGCCCGAGACGAAGAGCACCGGCAGCCCCGGGCGCTCCTCGCGCAGGGCGGCGGCGAGCTCGACCCCCGTGCCGCCCGGCATGATCAGGTCGCTGATCAGGGCGTCCAGCGGGGCATCGTGCCCGCGCGCCAGCTCGAGGGCCTGGCGCATGCCGGGCGCTGAGATCACCTCGTAGCCCGCGTTGCGCAGCAGCCGCTCGGTGACCTTGCGCACGTGGTCCTCGTCCTCGGCCAGGAGCAGGGTCGCCGAGCGCTCTGGCTCTTCGGCCACGCTGGGCTCCGGCTTGGCCGGCCCAGGCGCGCAGGTCGGCAGGAACACGCGGAAGGTCGCGCCAGCTCCCAGGGCGCTCTCGACCTGGATCTCGCCGCCCAGCGAGTTGACGATGCCGTAAACCGTCGAGAGCCCCAGCCCGGTGCCCTTGCCCCTGGGCTTGGTGGTGAAGAAGGGGTCGAAGAGCCGGCCTTCGATCGCGGGCGAGATCCCCTCGCCCTCGTCGCGCACCTCGAGCAGGGCTCGCCCCCCTGAGACGCCGGTCACGATCTCGAGCCGGCCGCCCTGCGGCATGGCGTCGCGGGCGTTGATCGCGAGGTTGAGCACGATCTGCTCCAGGTGGCTGGAGTCGGCCTCGACCCAGGGGTCGGCCTCATCGCTGCTCACGACCAGACGAATGTCCTCCCCGATGAGGCGCTCCAGGATCGCGAGCGCCCCCGCGACCGCGTCGTTGAGCCGCAGCGGCTTCGCGCCGGCTGTCGGCTCGCTGCGGCTGAAGGCCAGGAGCTGCTTGGTCAGCTCGGCGGCGCGCTTGGCCGCCTCGCGGATCTCCACCAGCTCGCCCTTGGGGTCGAGGCCCCGCTCCAGCTCGATCTGCGCCAGCTCGCTCCCGGCCAGGATCGCCGTGAGCACGTTGTTGAAGTCGTGGGCGACGCCGCCGGCGAGGCGGCCGAGGGCCTCGAGCTTCTGGGCCTGCAGCAGCTGCTCCTGCAGGCGCTTGGTCTGGCTGAGGTCTCGCAGCGACCCTTCGTAGTAGCTCCCTTGCGACTCGACGGCGTGCAGCTGGAGGGTCGCGGGGACCTTCCTCCCGCCCCGAGCGCACAGCTCGACGTCGAGCTCCTGCGGACTGCTCGCGGCCAGGGCCTCCAGGTCCCGCGACTCGTCGCCCAGGAGGTCCGCTCGCAGGCAGCGCCCGGTCAGCTCGTCGGCGCTCTCGTAGCCGAGCATGCGCACCAGGGCCGGGTTGACGGTGCGCAGCCGACCGTCGCCCTCCGCCTGGAACATGCCGTCCGCCGCGTTCTCGAAGATCGAGCGGTAGCGCTCCTCGCTCTCGCGCGTCTCGCGCCAGGCGCGCTCGAAGTAGAGCATCAGCATGCCGAAGGCCACGACGATCGCCAGGAGCGCCGCGAGCCCGAAGCCGATGGGAGCGGCGCCCTCGACCTGGCGCAGGAAGGGGTAGTCGAAGCGGTGCAGGCCCCACACGATCAGCGCCCAGGCCAGGACGTGGCGGATCTCGCCCACCTCGCGCGAGCGGAGGATCACGTAGCCGGTCCAAGCGTCGACCGCCCCCACGAAGAGGAAGGTCGGCAAGGTCTCGAGCTGGAAGGGCAGCCCGTGGCCCGTCGCGAACAGGCCCCAGGTGACCAGGATCCAGAGCGCGACCGCCCCGGCGCCGACCTTCCAGGCCAGGGGGAGCCGGTCGCGGCGCAGGAAGCGGTAGGTGCCCGCCATGAAGAGCAGCCCGCTGGCGACGAGCGCCAGGTAGGCCACCCGGTCGACGTGGGCGCCGGTCCCGGTGGCCTGGCCGACCGTCGCGCCGAGGTAGCGCGCCGCCCCGATCGCCCACGAGATCGCCCACAGGCGCATGTGGGTGGCGTCGTCGTCCTTGGCCGCCAGGTAGGCGAACACCACCGCCACCAGCACGTGGACGGAGATCACCAGGACCAGGATCGGGAGCAGGGGGCTAATGAGGCACGCTCGGTTCCGGAGGTCGCTCTAGTTCTACCTGAACAATCGAGTAGGGACTTTGGGCGCGGCTGACGTAGCCTGAGCGCTCTGAGGAGGTGCCATGCACGAGCTCTACACTGCGCCCCTGCCCGAGGTCCTCTGCGAGCTGATGCGCCGCTTCTACGCCCTGGGCTGGGTCAGCGGCACCGGCGGCGGGATCTCGCTCAAGGACCCCGAGGGAGGCTACTGGCTCGCGCCCTCGGGGGTCCACAAGGAGCTCCTGAGCCCCGACGACCTGTTCCGCTTCGAGGACGACCTCGAGAGCTGCACGGAGCCCAAGAACGGGGGCAAGCTGACCGAGTGCTTCCCGCTCTTCCAGACGATCTTCCGCGCGCGCGGCGCGGGGGCCGTGATCCACAGCCACTCGATCTGGACCGCGCTCGCGACCCGGGTCTGCCCGGGCGACTTCGAGATCGTCGACTTCGAGATGCAGAAGGGGATCTCGGGCCACGGTGTGTTCAGCCCGCTGCGGGTGCCGATCATCGAGAACACCGAGCGCGAGCCCGAGCTGACGGGCGCGCTGGGAGAGGCGCTCGCGCGCGACGAGCGCACCTACGCGGTGCTGGTCCGCGGCCACGGCGTCTACATTTGGGGCGACGACTGGAAGCAGGCCAAGCGCCACGCCGAGTGCTACGACTACCTGTTCCGGGCCAAGGTCGAGCTCGCTCGCCTGGGCCAGGCCTGAGGAGGAGCTGACGTGCTGAGAGCCTTCTTGCTGCCCGCCGAGGACGAGGCCCTGACCGAGGAGCTGCAGGCGCTGAGCGCCGCCGAGCTAGCGACGCGCTGCGCCGAGGGCGGCTACCAGGAGGTCCCGCTCGAGGAGCTCGAGCGCTACGGCTTTCAGGGCGGCCACGCCGAGGACGCCGAGGAGGCGGCGCGCTCGCTCATGGCCGAGCGCGGCTGGGAGCACCGCGACGAGGTGCATATCACCTCGGCGACCCCGCAGGCCGCGCTGGACAAGTTCTCGCCCGAGCACTTCCACGACGACGACGAGGTCCGGATCCTCTCGGCAGGCGAGGGGGTGTTCGACGTGCGCGCGAGCAACGAGGCGGGCGCTCCCTACCTCCGCTTGATCCTCGGCGCGCGCGATTGGATCAGCATTCCGCCCGGTCGTTACCACCGCTTCTGGTGCACGGGGCCCATGCTCTGCAGCGCCATTCGCCTCTTCGGCGAAAACCCGCAGTGGGCCCCGATCTACCGGAGCGAAGGGTAGCGGCGGTCCAGGCTGCCGCTGGGCGGGCTAGACGGCCTTGCGGTACCGAGCGGCCGCGACCTCGTCGAAGCGCATGATCCGAGCCATGGGCTTGCCGCGCGGGCTGATCGAGATCTCGACCGGGTAGCCGGCGCGCTGGAAGGCGCGCAGGTAGCGCAGGACGAGCGGGCTCGGGTGGTTGAGGTCACGAGCCAGGCGCGGGACCGAGCGGGAGCCGTAGTAGCTGAGCTGGTCGTAGATCTCGCCGGCGGTGTCCCCGCTGAGGTCGATCGCGCGCAGGTTGCCGGCCATGACGGCCTTCTGCTCGCGCTCGCGCGACTCGAGCCGCTCGAGCAGGCTCGAGACGTAGGGGCTCTGCTCGACGTGGGCCGAGCAGAAGGGCTTGCCCGCGCGGGTCGCCGATCCGCAGACCTCGCAGTAGACGGGGGCCTTGTCCGGGGCCTCCGACAAACGATCCACCACCTTCAACGTCACTTCGGTCATCTCCGACTCCTTCTCCTTCGCGTGTTGCGCAACACACGTAGAGCAAGCGGAGAGCCCGTCCTAAGTCTCGAAAACGCCGTATGGGTTGACGGGCACCTCGACACAGGGCGTGTCGGGCGCGTCGGATTGATAGACATCACAGGGCTGAGACAGCGGCGAACACGCACTTTGCGAGTCCCAACTCCTGGCCCTATCGGCGCCGCAGCCCGCCACGCTTGACGGGGAGTTGGGGGGCTAGCTGGCTAGCTCCAGTCCCGCGGCTCGCCCCGCAGGACCTCGAGCAGCTCCGCCTCGGGAGTTCCCGCCGCGGGCTCGGCCATGTAGTCGAAGCGGACCCGCGCAGGCAGCGAGACCAGGATGCTCTCGATCCGGCCGCCGGTCTGGAGGCCGAAGCGCGTCCCGCGGTCGTGGACGAGGTTGAACTCGACGTAGCGGCCGCGGCGCTGGAGCAGCCAGCGCTCCTGCTCCTCGCTGAAGGGGTCGTCCTTGTGCTTCTCGAGCAGGGGGATGTAGCTGGGCATGAGCTGCAGCCCGTAGTCGCGCTGAAAGGCGAGGAAGGCCTCGAGGTCGCCCTGCTGGTGGTCGAAGAAGGTCCCGCCCACACCGCGGGCCTCGCCGCGGTGGTGGTTCTTGAAGTAGCGGTCGGCGTGGGCCTTCCAGGCCGGGTAGTCGGCGACCTCGTGGCGCTCGCACACCTCGCTGGCCACGCGGTGGAAGTGGCGCACGTCCTCCTCGACGAGGTAATAGGGGGTCAGGTCCGAGCCCCCGCCGAACCAGGCCACGCGCTGCTCCCCCTCGCCGGCCTCGAAGTAGCGCAGGTTGGCGTGCATGGTCGGGCAGTGCGGATTGCGCGGGTGGAAGATCATCGAGACCCCCGTGGCGAAGAACTCCTCGGCCTCGATCTTGAGATGCTCGGCCAGCTGCGGGGGCGCCTCACCGAACACGGCGGACACGTTGACCGCGCCCTTCTCGATCACCTCGCCCTCGGCGAGGACCCGCGTCCACCCACCGCCGCCGCCCTCGCGGCTCCACTCGTCCTCGACGAAGCGCCCGGTCCCGTCGAGGGCCTCGAGGTCGCTCGTGATCGAGGCCTGCAGCTCACGGTAGAGAGCGGTCGCGCGCTCGCGCAGGGGGGCGTCGGTCATGGTCGCTCCGGGAGAAACGAAGCGACCTCCCCGGAGGGAGGTCGCGGTGCGGTTCCGAGGTCGGGTCGAGACTACAGTAGATCCTGGACGGCTTCGCGCTCCTTGAGGAGCTCGTCCCAGGTGGCCTGCTGCTGCTCCTTGACCCAGGCGCTCGTCTCGAGGCCCTGGACGATCTCGTAGCTGCCGTCGCCGCTGCAGACGCAGGGGAAGCTGGTCACGATCCCCTCGGGGGCGCCGTAGCTGCCGTCCGAGCGGACGGCCATGCTGGTCCAGTTGCCGGCGGGGGTGCCGCGGACCCAGAGGCTCATGTGCTCGAGGGCGGCGTGAGCGGCCGACTTGGCCGAGCTCTTGCCGCGGGCATCGATGATCGCCTTGCCGCGGGTCGAGACCGTCTTGCGGAAGTCGCCCTGCAGCCAGGCGTCGTCGCCGATCACCTTGCCAGCGGGCTGGCAGCCGATCGTGGCGTGCTCGGTGTCGGGGACCATGGTCGGGCTGTGGTTGCCCCAAATGATCACGTTGTTGACCACGCCGGGGCGCGCGCCGGCCTTGGCGGCGAGCTGGCTGGTGGCGCGGTTGTGGTCCAGGCGGGTCATGGCGGTGAAGGCCTCGGGGCCGAGGCCGTGCTTGGCGGCCGACTCCTGGGCGATCAAGCAGTTGGTGTTGGCGGGGTTGCCCACGACGACGGCCTTGACGCTCTTCTTGGCGGCCTTGGCGATCGCCTCGCCCTGGCCGGTGAAGATCGGGCCGTTGGCGCGGAGCAGGTCGGCGCGCTCCATGCCGGGGCCGCGGGGGCGGGCGCCGACGAGGAACACGGCGTCGGCGTCGCCGAAGCCCTCCTCGAGGTCGGCGGTGCACACCACGTCGTGCAGCAGCGGCGGGGCGCAGTCGTAGAGCTCCATCGCGGTGCCCTCGAGGGCCTTCAGCGCGGGCTCGATCTCGACGAGCTTCAGGATCACCGGGGTGTCCGGACCGAACACGTCTCCGTTGGTGATGCGGGGCAGCAGGGCGTATCCAATGTTGCCGGCGGCACCGGTGACGCTCACGACGACAGGCTTCATGGCTCCTCCAGGTTGGTGGGGCGCAGAGTGTCCTCGCCGCTCAGAGGCGCGTCAAGCCGGGGCGGGGGCTGCGCCTTCGAGGACGGCCAACCACGCCTCGTTGGGCGGGTGGTCGCCGGCCTCCGCGCTGCGGTAGGCGTAGAGCACCTGGCCAGCGCCTCCCTCCCCGCCCGGGGCGAGCACGAACACGCCGCCCTGCTGCCAGGGGTCGCCCTTGACGCTCTCCTGGCGGTGCCCCTCGCGGAAGGCGCGCCAGGCGTGCTTGACCGACTTCAGCCCCAGCGAGGAGCGCACGCTCCGCTTCAAGCCAGCCGCCCGGTAGGCCACGAGCTCGGGGTCCACGAGGAGCCGCGCCTCGAGCCCCTTCTCGCGCTTGAACTCGGCGGCCACCGCGGGCCGCGAGCTGCCGACGAACGCCAGCTCGGCCCCGGCGGCTTCGATTCGCTCCTGGTCGCCGCGCACCTGCGCGACGTGTTCGTGGCAAAGCAGTCAGCCGAAGTGGCGCAGGAACACGAGGACCAGCGGGCGCTCGCTCCACAAGTCGCCCAGGCGGACCGGCTGCCCCGCGTGGTCGAGCAGCTCGAGGCGGGAGAGGTCGACGAGGTTCATGGCTCGATTAGACGCTCGCCCTCGCCTCCCGCCGAGCCTCGCGGCAGCGCTCTCGCTACGGCTGGGGTTGTGAGCAGGAGCCGCGGAGGGATTCCTCCACAGGGAGAACTCGGGAGGAAGCGGGGGTAGAATTCGCGCCATGTCGGAGCGCTCGCTCGAGTTCCACCACAGCACCGACGGGATCGCCTACCGGATCGTCCCGGGCCAGAGCTCGCGGGTCGGCCGCCACGCCAGCAACGAGTGGGTGGTCGCGGACAACTCGGTCTCGCGCTTCCACGCGCGCCTCGAGTGGCCCGAGGCCGACCCCTGGCCGCGGGTCGTCGACCTCGACAGCGCCAACGGGACCTTCGTCAAGGGCGTCCGCCTGCCGCCGCAAGGGACCAACCGAATCCAGAGCGGGTTCACCCTCAAGCTCGGCACCGTGGAGTTCGAGGTCCGCGCGCGCAGCGGCGAGGGCGGACCCGCCCTCTTGTCCGACTCGAGCAGCTCGATCGAGCTGATGGGCGAGAAGGGCGTGCGGATCAACGGGCGCTTCAGCGACTGGGACGCCGCGGTCCGGCTCCTGCTGCGGCTCGAGGACGAGCGACGCACCGGCAGCCTGCGCGTCGACCTGCCCGGCGGCAAGGCCGAGGTCACGGTCATGATGGGCGACCTGATCATCGACCGCGTGCACGGGGTCGAGTTCCTGCGCCGGCTGCAGGAGCACGCGGGAGGCACCTACTACGCCTTCAGCAGCAAGCTGCGGATCGGCTCGCAGGAGATCCGCGGCTGGAAGCCCAACGAGCTGCTCGGGATCCTCCGCGGCGGCGACGAGCACCCCACGAGCTCGTTCGGGATCTAGCAGCGCCGTCCCGAGCAACGCTTCGCAGCAGGCCTGCGCCCGAGCGAGCCTCCGAGGAGACGCGCGCTAGACGCTATGAGGGCCGCCAAGGCGTCAGAGGGGTCGACCAGACTCCCTGAC
>CALDQK010001045.1 GCA_937911525.1 uncultured bacterium | reverse complement strand
CCGCCCCTCGCCAGCGGAAGGCGGGCGCCTCGCCGCGCAGGGTCAGCTCGGCCACGCCAGCGCGCAGCGTGTCGCGCGCGGGGAAGCGGCGGAGCGTGATCGCGGGGCGGGCGTCCTCGAGCAGCTTCCAGTGCAGGTTGACCAGCCCGGCCTCGCGGCAGGCCGCGAGCACGGGCTCGACGTCGCGCCAGGGGAGGCTCTTGGGCACCTCGATCAGCACCGCGACCCCCGCGCCGAAGCGGCTGCGCTCGTCGTCGAGGGCGGGGGCCAGGTAGAGGACCTGCTCTCCGCGCAGCTCCACGTGCCCGACCTCGTCGAGGCGGAGGGTCACGCTGGGGGTGAGCTGCGGGGTCTCGGACCAGGCCGGCGGCGGGGCCTGCGCCGGCGCGGGCGCGGGGTCACGAGCTGCGGGGTCACGCTGGGCGCGCTCCCGGGGCGCGCGATCGCGCCGCGCCGGCGCCGCGCAGCCGCTGAGGGCCAGGCAGGCGACGAGCGCCAGCGAGCCGCCCCTGCAGCAGGGGGAGGGGAACCAGCGGAGAGGGGGCCGGCGGGACATGGCCCCAGGATACCGCCTCCCTCCCGCGCGCCGCAGGCGGGTGGGATGCCGCTCCGGTCTGCTATCTTCCGCCAATGCGCGACCTGGATCAGGAGTTGGTCCAACAGGCCCTCGAGGCTGGCTTGATCGACGCCCAAGACGTGGCGCGGGTCGAGGGCATCGTGGCGGACTCCGCCAACCCGCGCGGGAAGCCGACCCTCTACCGGGCCCAGGTCCTGGTCCGCGAGCGCCTCATCGACACGGGCCAGCTGATCCAGCTCCAGGACGCGGTCCGGGCCGGGATCTACGAGTGTCCGCACTGCCACGCCCGCCACAACCGGCGCGAGCTGCCCTCGACCCAGGGCAAGAGCTTCCGCTGCAAGCAGTGCGGCAAGAAGGTCCGCCTGCGCAAGTCGGCCAACCTGAGCCGGATCGAGGTCCTCGCCAGCCGCGACCCGCGCGACCTCTCGATCGCGCTCCAGGATCGCTCGGGCAGCGAGGCCGCCACCTCGGTCAGCGAGCTCGACCTCGATCGCTACGAGGTCGACGACGAGCTGGGGCGCGGCGGCTACGGGGTCGTGTTCAAGGCCAAGCACAAGGACCTCGAGCGCAACGTGGCGCTCAAGATCCTCCGCGCCGGGACGGCGCTGCCCGAGGTCGCCCTCGAGCGCTTCCTGCGCGAAGGCAAGGCGGCCGCCCGCCTCGAGCACCCCAACATCGTCTCGGTCTACGACATCGGCCGCTACCGCGACCTGTTCGCGATGGCCATGGAATACGTCCCCGGCGAGCCGCTCAAGCACGTGCTCAAGGACAAGGGGCGCTTCAGCGCTCGCGAAGCGGCGGACCTGATGCACGGGGTGCTGGCCGGGGTCGGCCACGCCCACGAGCAGGGGATCATCCATCGCGACCTCAAGCCGACGAACATCATCATCGACGAGCAGGGTCGCCCGCGCTTGATCGACTTCGGCCTGGCCCGCGACCTCAGCGCGGACAGCCAGCTGACCGGCGCAGGCGCGATCGTGGGCACGCCCTTCTACCTCTCCCCCGAGCAGATCGAGGGGCGAAGCAACGAGGTCGACCCGCGCAGCGACGTGTTCTCGCTGGGCGTGATCCTCTACGAGCTCGTCGCGGGCCAGCGGCCTTTCGTGTCGCGGCTCAAGAGCGAGATCTACGTGATGATCCTCCAGCAGGAGCCGACGCCGCTCAGCGAGCTGGTCGACGACCTGCCGGCCGGCTTCGAGGCGGTGGTCCGCAAGGCCATGGCGAAGCGGGCCGAGGACCGCTTCCAGAGCGCGGCGGAGTTCCAGGCCGCGCTCGAGCCCTTCCGCGGCGGCGAGGCCGCGGCGGAGGAGGAGCTCGTCGACGAGGCGTCCGAGGTCGAGGACCCCGACGAGGACCCCGACGAGGACCCCGACGAGGCCCCGCGGAGCAAGAGCGGCCGGCGACGGCGGCGCCGCGGCGGACGCCCCGCGACTCGCCCCGCTGCGCGACCGACCCTGCAGCGCGAAGGGAACGACCCG
>CALDQK010001044.1 GCA_937911525.1 uncultured bacterium | reverse complement strand
CCGCACCGAGACGCGCGGATCACGGAGCCAGCGCGACATGGCCCGCTGCAGCTCCTCCTGCAGCTGCCTCGGCGTCTTGCCACGCGCCGGCCAGGCCCCTACCAGGGGCAGGCCGACGGTCCCGTCGGGCAGGACCCGCGCCTCGTCGACGCCGAGCTCGGACTCTCCGTAGACGTGGAGCGCCAGCTGGTCTCCCGGCTGGAACGCGGCGCCCGCGATCTGGGGCTCGACGAGGAGCTCCGCGCGGGAGACTTGGCCCGACTCGGGCACGATCGGCTGGGGCAGGCTGCGCCTGGGCGGCCGCACCTCGGGGGCAGAGGCGCAGGCGCAGACCAGGGCGGCGCAGAGCGAGATCAGGAGGCGGGGTGAAGTCATCACCCGCTGCCTAGGCAAGCGCGGGACCGGGCCTAAGTCCTCTCCAGTCCGTGCCCCTCCTCAGATTGAGAGGGGCGCGCTCGCCTTTTGATCAGCGCGAGACTTCGACCAGGGTGAGTCCGCGCACGAAGGTGCCCTGCCCGTCCAGGACCCCGTGCGAGAGCAGGAAGCGCGCGGGGCCCGCGGCGGGCCAGGGGACCTCTGCTTCGGCCAGGGCGAACTCGGCGGTGGCGTAGTCCTTGCCCAGCTCGCGCGGCTTGGGCTTCAGCTCGAGCCGAGGCGAGGAGCCTCGGATCGCGGCCTCGATCGCCTCCGCGCGGCTGGGGCCCGCGTCGGCGGGGACGGGGAAGAGCGCCACCCCCAGGAAGCTCATGCGCGGCCACTGGTGGCCGCGGGGCCAGGTCGGCTTGAAGGCCAGCACGACCTCGTAGCGGCCCTCCGCGCGCCGACGCGCGGCCCCGACGACGCTGCCCGCGACCCGCTCCGCGTCACCCGCGAGGTAGCGCTCGGCGAGCTCCTCCGGCACCAGGAGCAAGGCGCCGGGAGCCTCGCCTGCGGGCAAGGACACGTATCCGCGCTCGCCGGCGGGCAGGTGCTCGCGGAACTCCGCCGGCGCCTGCTCGCGCAGGGTGGGGGCCGAGCAGCCAGCGAGCGCGCTGAGCGCGAGGAGGGCGAGGACTCTCTTCATGAGAGGCAGGATACCCAGCCTCCTCAGGGGATAGCTTGGCTCGGCGGCGTCTGCCTCGCGATGGGACGGAGCTCGTCTCCGAGACAGCACTAGTCTGGAGTTTTGCGGTTCTGGGCGGGTCGTGCGTCGCGATTCACCGCAGAGACGCAGAGAACGCAGAGTTTCGCAGAGGAGCAGCTCGCCGGCGAAGCCGTCTCTCGTGATTCACTCGCTCAGGACGTAGGCGCAGGTGCAGCGCCGTCGCTGGTCGGCCACGCGTTCGCTCCGCTTGGAGCTCTCTGCGCAATCTCTGCGTCCTCCGCGTCCTCTGCGGTGAACCGAAGAGCCAGGGCGACGACGCACTAGCGACAGCTCGAGACGGCCGAGCGCTGGCGCTGTCGCCCTGCGAGGGGCTAGGGGTCGGCGCGGCGTTCCCGCCACAGGCGCAGCTCGAGCTCGAGGGTGTCCGCGGCGCGGTAGACGTAGCCCAGGACGCTGAGCAGGAGCTGGTAGGCGATCACGCCGCCGAGGAGCGGGCAGAACAGGAGCGCACCGCGGCGGAAGAGGCTCAGGAAGAAGGCCAGGGACAGGGTCCCGCCGACCCCCAGCAGGATCACGCCCCAGGCGGGGATATCGCGGCGCTGCTCGCGGGGGAGGTAGCGGCGGAGGCGGCGGACCACCGAGGCGCCGTAGGAGCCGCCCACGATCAGCGAGGAGGGTCCGAGCACGAACCACAGGTCGAGGACGCGCACCCGATCGAGCTTGCGCGCGAAGCCGGCGACGCCCTGGCCCTCGAGGATCGCTTCCACGTAGAGGGCCTGCAGGCAGACCGCGCAGAGCGCCAGGGCAGCGATCAGGGCTGCGAGCAAGCCGGCGAGCGCGTCGTTGTTCGCGGAGCCGGGGCGGCGCTCGGCCCAGAACTCGACCCACGCGACGGGGGTCGCGATCAGGCCGAAGAGGAAGCAGTTGATCGCGCCCTGCAGCCCCGCCACGGCGGCGCCGATCGGGGCCAGGGCCGCTCCCAGGCTCAGCCCGCGATAGAGGGAGCGCTGCAGGCGCGCGGCGTCGATCAGGGGCTCTGCGGGCGAGCGGAGCGTGCCGCGCACCAGCTGACGGGCGTCGAAGGGGGCGGCGCCCTCGGCGGAGCTCTCCTCGCTGGGGAGCTGCACTAGGGGGCTCGCACCACGAGCAGCCGGAGGGCGCGCTCACCCGCGGCGCCGCTGCGGAGCGAAGGTCGCGGCGCGAGGCGGGCCAGGAGGGTTCGGCCCCGGCGTCCGTCGGCGAGGGCGGCCAGGAGGCGCCGTCGACGCGCCTCGCGCAGGTCGACGTCCGCGTAGCGCCACTGGGCGAGGGGCTGAGCCTCCAGCGAGTCGAAGCGGAGGGTCGCGCCTGGGGCGAGCGGGGGGAGCGGGCGGACGCCCTCCTCGTCGAAGAGGAGCAGCTCGCGCAGCTCGAAGGGGGTCGAGTTGGTCAGCGAGCCTGCGACGAGCGCGACGCTGCCCTCCAGCTGGCAGGCGTCCAGGCGGGCGAAGGTCCGCAGCTCGCCGGGCTGGAGCGGGAGGCGCAGGCGCGGGGGCGCGTCGCCGGTGGCCGGCGCGAGGGAGCCTGCGCTGCGCACGGCGTCCAGGCTCGCGCTGAAGAGCGGGCGCGGGGAGGCGAAGCCCTCCAGGGCCAGGGCGGCGGCGCTGGGCCGGAGGGCCGCGAGGGTCAGGACCTCGCTCCGCTGCGCCAAGGACCCGCCGCTGGGGACCTCGAGCACGCGCAGGCTGTTGGCGTAGACCGCGCCGCTGGGGACGACCAGCGCGCGCAGCAGGAGGGTCAGCAGCAGGGCGCAAGGCCAGGCGCCCGCGGCGAGGGTCGTGGCGCCGACGCGGCGGCGCAGGCCAGCCAGCAGCGTCCAGGCCAGCGCCGCCGCGAGGAGGGCCCAGGCTGCGCGCCAGGCTTGATCGGAGCTCGGGCGCGGCTCGTCCTCGAGCTGGGCGACCTCCGCCAGCTCGGCGCGGCGCGCGCGCTCCTGCAGGCGACGCCCGAGGGCCCGCCGTAGGGCGGGACGCAGGCGCGCCTCGCCGAGCGAGGCCCCCGGCTCGGGCGCCAGGGCGAGGCCGGCGCCGAGGGGGCGCGTGTGGAGGGGGCGGGCTGGGGTGGCGCGCGCGTCGCCGGGCCCGCAGACGGCGGCCAGGTCGCTCGGGTCGACGCACACCAGCA
>CALDQK010001043.1 GCA_937911525.1 uncultured bacterium | reverse complement strand
TGCGCTCCCAGAGCGCGAGCGCGGCCTCTTCGTGCTCGCGCGCGGCGCGCAGCTCACCGCGAGCCCGCAGCACGACGGCGCGCGCCCCGAGCGCCTGCGCCGCGCCCGCCAGGTCGAGGACCTCGAGCGCGAGCTTGCGAGCGCGGTCGGCCACGTCGAGCGCGTCGTCCAGCTCCCCCTGCTCGCGCAGGAGGCGCACCCGCAGCAAGAGCGTCTCGGCGATCGCTGCGCTGCGGTCGGCTTCCTCCTCGATGTCCAGCGCGACGCGCAGGTCCTCGTCGGCGCCGCTCAGGTCGCCGAGGTCGAGGCGCAAGCGCGCGGCGTCGCGCGCCAGGCGCGCCAGCTCTTCGCTGTCACCCCGCGCCGAGTAGAGCGCGCGCGCCTCCTCGAGCGAGGCCAAGGCCTCGGGGCGGTCGCCCCCGGCCTCCTCGGCGAGCCCTCGCTCGTGGAGCGCGAGGGCCAGGCCCTTCTTCCACGAGCTCCCGCGCCCGACCTCGACCGCGTCCTCACAGGCGCTCTTGGACTCCGCCGGATCACCGACGGCCCGAGCCGCCCGGCTGAGCAGGAGCGCGGCCTCGATCATGCCCCGGCCGTCTCGCCCTTCCCGGGCGGCGGCGTAGGCGCGCTGGGCGTGAGTCCTGGCGGCGGCGGCCCGCCCGGACGCCAGGCGCGCCTCGCCCAGCAGCCGCAGGCAGGTGACGCGAGGGTCGCCCGCCATGAGGTTGCGGACCCGGTCCGGCTGCAGCGCAGGGGTCTCGGGCTCGCTCCCTGCGGGCCCCTCCAGCGCGCGCAGCGCGGCCTCGAGCACGTCGACCACCGTCTCCGGCTCATGGCGAGCCAAGGCGTCCTGGGCCGCCACCAGGGCGTGCCCCACGCCTTCACGCGGCGCGGGCGAACGCAGCAGGTGGTCGGCGGCCTCGCGCGCTCGCCCCGCGCTGGCCGCGGCGCGACCGAGCCGAGCGTGCAGCTGGGCGCGCTCGGCGGCCTCGGTGGCGCTCAGGAAGCCCTCGACCACGCGCGCCCCGTCGAGGGTCAGGGTCCGGCAGGCCGGGTCCAGCGAGGCCAGGTTCATGCGCTCGAGGGTCCGCGCGTAGCCGACGACCTCGAGGGGGTCCCACTCGAGCGCCGCCGCGAGGCGCGCGACCGTGGTCGAACCGCCCGCCAGCGCGAGCGCGCGCCCCAGCTCGACGGCTGGCTGTCCCTGGGGAGCGAGCTTGCCGCAGCGGCGACCGAGCACCCCGCCCGCGCCCCGCTGGATCACGTCCTGCAGGAGCTCGGCCTGGCAGGACCACGCCCCGTCTGGCGGCGGGAAGGCGCCGACCTGGGCGAGCTCCGCGAGCAGGTCCAGGGCCACGCCCGGGTTCCCCTCTGCTGTCTCGGCCAGGGGCTCGGAGGCGTCGCTGACCTCGGCCACCTCTCGGCCCAGCGCGCTGGCGAGCACCTCGGCCAGGACCGGGGCCTCCAGGGGATCGAGGGTCAGCTGCCGCACGCCCTCTTCGGCCAGCAGCGCCTTGAGCGGAGCCTCGGCCGGGCGCCCGTAGGCTTCGTCTGGCGCCAGGGTCACCACGACGCGCAAGGCTGCGCGGGGCGGGTGCGGCACGAGGGCCGCCGCCGTGTCGCTCTCGTCCTGGACGGCCGGGAGGCGCAGCTGAGCGAGGGAGTCCTTGGCGCTCAGGCGCAGGACCTCGATCAGGAGCGGATCCGCCCGCTGGGCGTCGTCGATCAGCAGGGTCAGCGGAGCCCCAGTCGCGTGATCGAGGAGCAGCCGCGTGGCGGCCTCCACGGTGCGCTGACGCTGCCGCTCACCCGGGAGCGGACCCGCCGGGTTGACCTCGGCCGCCTCGACGGCTTCGCCGCCGGTGCCGCACAGGAAGGGCGCCACGGAGAGGAGCGGATCGACCCCCTCGGCGTCCTCCCCGCGCAGCTCGCTCAAGCCGTCGATCAGAGCCGCCAGGGTGGGCTCGCTCAGCCGCAGCTGCCGCCCCGCGAGCTGCGCGCTCAGCTCGTCGAGGAGCCGCGTCCGACCCAGGCCGACCTCGGCCGACACGACGGTCACGGGCGCAGCCTCGGCCGCCACCAGCTGGTCGAGCACGCTCCGGCGCCCGCGGAAGCCGGGGCGGAGGGGGATCGCGAGGTGGACCCCGCGGGTCTCCGTCGAGAAGCGCTTGTTCGCCCGGCGGTTGAGCTCGCGGATCACAGCGTTGGCGCTGGCCGGCCGCTCGGCGGGGTCCTTGCGCAGGAGCGAGCTGATCAGCGCGTCCATGGCGACCGGGACCGAGCGCTTGATGCTCCGCGCGTCGCGGGGCTCCTCGCGCAGATGCGCCTCGCGCAGCCCTTCGGGGTCGTCGTGCTCGAAGAGCGGAGTGCGGGTCGCGCAGGCGAAGAGCAGCACCCCCAGGTCGTAGAGGTCGCTGCGCCGATCGGGGCTGCGTCCGCTGAGCACCTCGGGCGCCCAGGAGGTGGTGTGGGCCAGCGCCCGGGTCTCAGCCATCTCCCGGGCCAGGCCGGCGTCGAGGAGGCGCGCCGACTTGCGCGGCCCGGTCCCGAACACGATCGCGTTCTCCGCGCAGAGGTGTCCGTGCAGGAGCCCGTGCCCGTGCAGCGCCTCGAGCCCACGCAGGAGGGAGACGACGACCTCGAGGACCGTCGACCAGGCAGCGCGAGAGGAGAAGCGGTAGAGGTCAGGGCCCTCCACGTATTCCGAGATGAGGAAGAAGCCGCCGCCCTCGCGGCGGTCTGGGGTCTCGGGCAGGTAGCCGGCCTGGGTGTAGGGGACGACGTTGGGGTGATCGAGCGCCAGGCGCGCGACGTCTCGCTCGAGCTGCGCGAGGCGCGCGGTGGGCTCCCCCGTCCAGGCCCGGTCGCGCTCGAGGAGCTTCAGGACCAGCTGCCCCTTGGAGCGCCCCTTCTTGACCAGGTAGGAGGTGCCGTGCAGCCCCTCTCCCAGGCGCTTGACGAGCGTGTAGGGCCCAAGCCGGGTCTTGCTATCCACGAGTCTTGCTATCCACGGTTCCTCAGGAGTACCCGAATTTCGGAGGGCTCCAAAATTGGGAAAGCGCAGGCTATCCCGTTGCAGGACAACGTGCAACATGCCTACGACAGGTGCACGCATTGACAAGCGGATTTGGGCGTCCTACCGTCTCGCTGGCCACTGGCAGAACTGTCAGAACTGTCAGGAAACTCCGAGCGGGAGGACTCAAGCGACTGTGCGAAAAGGACATAGCCCACTGAGAGAAACTCTCCCCACCAACGCGTGTGTCCTCAGACACCTCGTTGTCAGGAACACAGGAGTCGGGCGCGTGCCCGATTGGGATTAACGATGTCTGGACCCCACCACCGGCTGCGCTCGATCGGCAAGACCCTCCAGGACGAGGAGAGCCGATTCATTGGCTACGCCGAGATCGAGCGCAAGTCGAAGGAGCTCGGCTTCGGCATGAGCGTGCGGACCCTGCGCTTCTACGTGGACGAGGGGATCCTTCCCCCGCCCAAGAAGGTCGGCAAGACGCCCGTCTACGAGGAGGAGTGGATCCTCAACGTCCTGCTCTCGATCCACTTGATGAAGACTCGCTTCAACCGCTCCCTGACCGAGATCCGCGTGATCCTGGGCACGATGCAGGAGCCCCCCGAGCGGCTAGCCGACAAGCTCTCGGTCCTCTACGAAGACTTCGTCCGCGCGGGCTCGCTCAAGCCCCTCGAGCGGGCGGGCCTGATCGACGCCTTCTTCGACCTCCTGACCGGCAAGCTGGGCCAGATCCTCCAGGCGAGCCAGGTCAAGCTCGGCGCGCTCGTCGACACGATCGGGCGAGAGGGCCGCGTCGAGGGCGAGGCCTGGCTGCCGCCGGCTCCTGAGTCGCTGCTCGCTTCCCAGGGGCTCGCCCCCGCGGCTCCCGCCGAGGCCGACGCGGGGGCGGACGCGGCGGCGCCCGTCGAGGCGGGCGCGAGCGTGGCGGCCTCGGCCACCGAGGCCCCGGCCCTCGCCGCTCCGTCCAGCGCGCTGACGCCCCCTGAAGGCGCGATCACCGCCCGTCAGGCGCGGATCCAGGAGACCGCCTACGTGGGCCGCTTCAAGGCCAAGTTCGAGCGGCTGGGGCGCGTCCACTGCCCGCTGGACGGCAAGGGCTACAAGGCCGGCCCGCGTGAGCACACCTTCGTCAAGAAGGACCGCAGCAGCGACGTGATCGAGCTGATGAAGCGCCTGCGGGTCTACGACCGCTCGCTCCTCGACGCGCTCCCCCTCAACGAGATGCGCGAGTTCCGCGTCCAACAGCGCGGGCTCTTCGGCCGCGGCGACCTCAAGGTCGTGGTCAGCGCCCTCTGCGTCTCGCCCATCGAGGACCTGGTCCGTCAGCGCTGGAGCAAGCGCAAGCTGACGGCCGCGGACGCCAAGCGCGCGCTCGAGGAGCTCGAGCTCAAGGACGGCGTCTTTCACTACGTGGGGCTGCTCTCGACCACTGGCTGGCAGCTCGACGGCCCCGAGCAGATCCCGACGCGCCGAAACCTCTTGGCCTGCCTGGTCGAGAGCCGCGGCGACGGCGCCTGGAAGCTCCACTACGTGCCCGACGATGCCTGGGGCGGCGTGGAGACGGTGTTCGACCCCGAGACCGAAGAAGAGAAGGTGGAGCGCGTGCGCGGCGCCATGACCCATCAGCTTCGCCCCAAGGGCGAGTTCATCATTCTGCAGAACCTGTGCGAGGATCTCGACGTGCCCCGCCACCTCGTGCAAACTGCCCTCGATCAGCTCCTCGAAGAGGACCCTGAGCTGGCCGTGATGACCGTCGGAGGGCGAGACATCCTCAAGCGGAGCCGTCTGTGAGCTTGCTAGAGAAGATCAAGGGCCTGTTCGGCAAGACGCCGCTCCCCGAAGAGACGCGAGTCCTCCTCTCGGGCGTGGGCGACGTGGACGAGCTGCGGCGGGGTCTCGACGAGATCGTGACCCGCAACGAGGTCGAGGCCCGCGACATCGAGCGCGAGATCGAGAAGCTGGCTCGCATGGAGACCGCTCAGAAGGAGCGGATCGGCGGCGGCGACCTCAACAAGCGCGAGAAGACCAACATCCTGCGCGAGATCAAGCGCCTGCGTCGGCGCATGGACAGCCTCGAGAAGCGGCACCGGATCCACCAGGACAACATCGACCTCCACCTGGGCCTCTTCGACCGCATCACCGAGATGCAGGCCATGGAGATGAAGGCCGTCTCCCAGGCGCAGATCGAGGAGCTCTCGGCGGACTACGACGAGAAGCTCGAGAGCCACCGCGACCTGGTCGCGACGGGCAAGGCCGCCTCCGGGATGGAGGACCTCTACGAGGACAGCGCCGAGCAGGCCGAGCTGGCCGCGCTCGAGGCCGAGATCCTGGCCGAGCTGGGCGAGGACAAGGAAGAGCCCGAGGACGAGGTCGAGCTCGACGAAGAGCCGGTGGCGGAGGAGCCCCAGGCGAAGGAGCCCGAGCGGACTCCGGTCGAGGCCGCCGCGCGCAAGCGCAGCCTCGAGGAGGAGCTGGCCCGGCTGGAGGCAGCCGAGCAGCAGATCGACAGCGAAGACGAGCGAGCGCTCGAGCTCGAATAGGAGCCAGGCATGGGCATCTTCGACAAGCTCTTCAACCAGGAAGACAAGGAGATCACCTCGCGGGATCTCAAGATCGCCTTGCGCGGCGTCGAGCGCGAGCGGCGCAAGAAGCAGATGGAGATCCGCAAGCTCTCCAACAAGCGCAACGAGACGATCGCGCGCCTCAAGGGGGCGCGGAAGGACAACAACCGCGAGGAGGTCGACTTCCTCTACGAGGACCTCCAGCAGATCAAGATGGATCAGGCCTACGCGCGGCGTGAGAGCAAGATCCTCAACCTCGAGGCGATCGGGCTCAAGCGCTACGTGCGCGGCCTGGAGCGGATCGAGAAGACGAGCAACCGCGGCAAGGTCCGCGACCTGATGCAGCGGGTCCAAATGAGCGGCCTCGACGAGAAGCTGCGCGGCTCGGCGGTCGACGAGGAGGCCTACCTCGACGCGCTCAACGCGACCCTCGAGGACATCGGGATGGAGCTCGAGGACACCGAGCTGATGCTCGAGGAGGAGGACCCCAGCAAGGCGGCGCTCCTGGCGGAGATCGACGAGATCATCGCGGCCGAGGAGGGCGGGGACGTCGACCTCGCGGTCGAGCGTCAGCACGAGCTGCAGGAGCGGATGGACCGCGAGACGGCGGGCGAAGCCGCGGAGGGCTTTTAGCGCGTGAGCGACCTCGGACGCGAGTGGGAGAAGATCCGCAAGAAGGTCGAAGACCAGGCCGCGGCGCACCTGCAGGCCGGCGAGCTGCAGGCGGCGGCCGACAAGCTCGACCAGCTCGCGTCGCTCTGGGAGCGGCACGCCAACTCCGCGGCCAGCCGCAAGATCGAGCAGGCCCGCAAGAGCCGAGCTCGCTACTACCGCGAAGAGGCGACCCGGCTCCGCTCGGGTGAGGTCAGCGCGCCCGACGCCAACGGCGAGGCCGTGCAGACCAAGCCCCGCCCGAGCGGCGGCGCAGGCAAGGCCGGCGGCGCCAAGAAGGGCGGCGGGAGCAAGGACGAGAACGAGGTCGACAAGGTCGTCACCGGCCTGATCCACCACAGCAACATCACCTGGGACAAGATCGGCGGGCTCGAGACCACCAAGCGCGAGATCAAGTACGCGCTCGGCATCTCGCTCGCGCAGATGCCCGAGGGCGTCCAGCTGGCGGGCTGGCGCAACATGCTCTTCTACGGGCCGCCGGGCACGGGTAAGACCCTCCTCGCGGCGGCCACCAGCCAGGCCCTCAAGAGCGGCGAGCACAAGCCCGCCGTGTTCTTCAACGTCAAGGTCAGCTCGGTGATGTCGAAGTATTTCGGCGAGTCGACCAAGATCGTGAGCGAGCTCTACGGCTCGGCGCGCGACATGTCGCCGGCGGTGATCTTCCTGGACGAGTTCGAGGCCCTCGTCGGCTCGCGCGGGGAAGGCGACACGGGCACCGAGCGGCGGATCCTGTCCACGATCCTGAGCGAGCTGGACGGCCTGAGCGAGAAGGGACGCGAGGACATCTACGTGCTCACGATCGCGGCCACCAACCGGCCCTGGGACCTCGACCCGGCGGTCCTCTCGCGCTTCGACAAGAAGATCCTGATCCCGCTCCCTGACGAGGTCACGCGCCGGGCGATCCTCGAGATCCACCTGAGCAAGAAGGGCTTCGAGCTGGAGTGCGACCTGAACGACGTGGTCGCCCTGACCGAGGGCCTCTCGGGCCGCGAGCTCGAGTCGCTCAGCAAGGAGGTCACCAACCGCATGGTGGCCGAGGCCAACGCGGACATCCCGAGCCTGGTCGACCAGGGTCTGGACGCGGTGCGGGGCTACAAGGTCAAGGTCCGGGCCTTGACCTTCGCCGACTTCGAGCGCGCGCGGGAGCAGGTCAACCCTGTGACCTCGAGCGAGGACATGCAGAAGTACTTCGACTGGCGCGACGCCATCGAGTCCTAGAGGAGCTTGCGATGGGACTGTTCAAGAGCAGCGAAGAGCGCCGGATGGAGCGCGACATGGAGATCCGCAAGGGTCTGTCGCGCATCAAGAAGCAGATCCGCTCCTTCGAGCGCGAGGAGCAGGACTTCATCAAGAAGGCCAAGCGCGCGCGCCAGCTCGGCGACGAGTCGATGCTGAACGTGATCAAGGCCAACCTGAAGCGCACGGCCTACACCCGGCGGATGATGGAGCGCCAGCTCCTGAACCTCGAGGTGTTCAAGCAGCTCAAGGGGCAGGCCGAGGCGCAGGCCACCTTCGCGCGCTCGCTCGAGACCGTCTCGGAGGCGATCGCCGAGAGCTACGGCTCGGTCAACCTCGCGCAGGTGCACAAAAACTGCGAGAAGGCCGTTAACCAGGCCGAGAGCATGCAGCAGATGATGGAGTTCATGATGGAGTCGACCTCCGAGTCCATGGCGGACATGGAGGGGGCTCAGTCGGACGACCTGATCTCGGACGCCGAGATCGACCGCATGATCGACGAGGAGATCGTGGCGGAGGAGACCGAGGACATGGACGACAAGGTCGGCGGCCGGCTGGAGTCGCTCCGTGAGCGCTTCGAGAAGAACCGCGACAAGGCGTAGCGGGAGCGGCGGGTGGCCAAGGGCAAGAAGACGCTGGATTCGCGCGCGGAGGGCTTCAAGAAGTCCTTCGAGCGCCACCTCGACCAGGTCGAGGAGGCCGAGCAGGCGGGGGACCTCGTCCGCCTGCGCCGCAACCTGGAGTACGCCATCGAGGCCTGGCTGGGCTACACCAGCTGCGCCAGCTCGCCCACGATCCGCGCCAGCCGCGAGTCCAACGCCGAGAAGCTGATCGACTGGCTCGAGTCGCTCCCCGAGGACCCGGCGGACTTCCAGCCGCGCGATCAGCAGGCCGAGGCCGGCACCAAGCGCAAGCCGCCCGCGGGCGGCAAGGGTTCCGGCGGGAAGGGCAAGCAGGCCGAGGAGGGCGGCAAGGACTTCATTCCGGTCGAGCGCCCGACCCTGACCTTCAGCGACATCGCGGGGCTCGAGGACGTCAAGGAAGACATCCGCCTCAAGATGATCTATCCCTTCGCGCACCCCGAGGCGGCCGCGCGCTACAAGATCCGGCGCGGCGGCGGCGTGCTCCTCTGGGGCCCGCCGGGCACCGGCAAGACGATGATGGCCCGCGCCGTGGCCGGCGAGATCGACGCCGCCTTCTTCACGGTCAAGCCGAGCGAGATCATGTCCAAGTGGGTCGGCGACTCGGAGCAGAACATCCAGGCGCTCTTCAATTCCGCCCGCAGCCACGAGCGCTCGATCGTGTTCATCGACGAGATCGAGGCCCTCGTGCCGGCGCGACGCGAGCAGCAGTCCTCGGTCATGAGCCGCCTGGTGCCCCAGATCCTGGCCGAGCTCGAGGGCTTCGACACGGCCAACAAGAACCCGCTCCTGTTCATCGGCGCGACCAACGAGCCCTGGTCGCTCGACCCGGCCGTAATGCGGCCTGGCCGCTTCGACGAGAAGGTCTACGTCGGCCTGCCGGACCTCGCCGCGCGGCGCAAGATCCTGGAGCTGAACCTCAAGGGGCGTCCCTTGGCGGAGGACGTCGACCTCGACGAGCTCGCCAAGCTGACCGAGGGCTACTCGGGCGCCGACGTGAAGAATATCTGCGAGAAAGCCGCCGCTGAGGTGTTCCTCAAGGCGGTCCGCTCGCGCGAGGACGGGGACGAGGCGACCGACGTCGACCCGCCGATCGGAATGGTAGACCTCCAGTCCGTCCTGCGCAGCACCTTCCCCTCGGTCAACGCGGAGGACCTGGAGAAGTTCCTGGACTACCGCGACGCGACCAGCCGAACCGGCTCGCCGGAGTAAGAGGGCCAGACCATGACCGACATCGCCGCCTTCGCCGACGCGGACGACCTCTTCGCGCTCCAGTTCCAGCGCAGCGACTTGCCCGGCTTGATCTCCAAGAAGCTGACGGTCCCGGCCGGCTCCCTGGCGCTGGTCTACGCCGAGGGAGACGAGATCAAGGTCCTCGCCGCCGGCGAGGAGTGCACCGACATGACCAAGGGCATGCTGGTCAAGCAAGGGATCGAGCTCGACGTCGAGCTCGAGAGCGGCCGCAGCAGCGACGGCCTGCCCGTGACGGTCAAGCTCCAGCTCGCGCTCGCGACCCGTGACAAGGCGCTGGACCTGGGCCAGCTCGAGCAGTCCTTCCTGCGCGACGGCAAGGCCACGCGCGAGGAGGTGCGCACCCTCTTCCTGCCCTACCTCCAGGACGCCCTGCGCTTCTTCGTCGGCGAGCGGGCGGCTCAGGATCTGGTCGAGAAGGATCAGCGCAGCGCGCTGGACGGCCACCTGGGCAAGCAGCTGGAGAAGCCCTGCTTCGAGACCGGGCTCCAGCTGACCGAGGTCCGCCACCCCCGCTTCCGCTCGGAGAGCTACGACGAGCGCCGCGCGGCGGACGAGGAGGCCAGCGCCGAGGCCCAGCGCCTGCAGCGCGAGGAGGAGCTGGCCGAGATGCGCAAGCAGCTCGACCGCAAGGCCTTGCTGGCCGACCTCGAGCTCAAGGACGAGGCCAACCGGACCCGCAAGGAGCAGCGCCTGGCGCGCTACGAAGAGCTGCGCAGCAAGATGGGCGACGACGACCGCAAGGCGCTCATCATGATGCTCGACGACGACGCCAAGCGCGCCGAGCTGATCCGCGAGCTGATCGAGCAGGACATGACGCCCGAGCAGCGCTCGCAGCTCAAGGTCAGCGAGATGGAGAGCGCGATCGAGGAGCGCCTCAAGGAGATGCAGGCCAAGCTGGCGAACCTGACCGGCAGCGTGGCCCTCTCGCGGGAGAACGACAGCGTCACGCGGCGGGTGCTCTGCGTGGTCGGCAAGCGGGTGCTCGCCTTCGACCCCAAGACCAACCTGCACCCCGAGGTCCCCAAGGAGGTCTACGACACCGACGAGGGCGGCCTGGGCTACCTGCGCTCGGTGCGGGTCGAGACCATCGACGGCGAGGACTACGTGCTCTGCGGCGCCCAGCGCGGGATCTACAAGGTCCACGGCAGCCAGCGGGTCGAGTTCCCCTTCCCCCACGAGCCCTCGGGCAAGGGCGGCGCCAACGCGGTGTGCTACTTCGACGGGCACATCTACGCGACCCACTCGGAGGTCGGCCTGGTCGAGTGGCCCGCCGCGGGCGGCCCCGGGCGCGTGCTCTGCGGCGATGCCCTCGACGGCGCGGGCTCCGTTCGCGGCGCGCAGGTCGTCAAGGGAATGCTCTACTTCTCGGCCGGCAACGAGGTCCTCTCCCTCGACCTGGCCACGGGCAACGAGACCCCGCTCCGCTACCGCGGCAGCGACGACTCGATCACGAGCTTCACCGTCTATCGCGACGAGGTCGTGGCGGGCAACCGCTCGGGCAAGCTCTACCGCTGGAAGCTGAGCGACCCCAACTCGCCCGAGAGCTTTGGGGTCATGAAGAAGAACCCGATCTTCATGCTGCGAAACACCGAGATCGCCGGGCAGCCCTATTTCGTGATCGGCAGCAAGGACTTCACGGTCACCGCCTGCGAGCCCAAGAAGGACCTCTACCGCGACTACCAGGCGCGCGAAGAGGTCCGCTGGGTCGACGCGGCCGGGGACTTCGTGTTTGGCGTCTCGCGCAGCGGCTACAAGGTCTTCTGCTGGGACCCCCTCCGCCAGAGCGAGCCCAAGCTGACGATCCGTGTCAGCGACAAGGTCCAGGACCTCTTCGTCCTGCGGGAGTCCTGAGTCTCTACCCCCTCACGCTGCAGGAAGTGAGTCCCACGTGGCGCGTAGCCTGAGCCCCCTGGGCAAGTTCGTCGTCGGCTCGGCGATCGTGACGATCATCGTGTCCATCACGGCCTACGTCGTGACCCGCAAGGACGGGCCGCAGATGACGCCGCTGATGGAGCAGCTGACCGAGACGACCACCGTCGACTTCGCCAAGCAGATCCCGCGCTACCGCGACGTGGAGACGATCTACCTGATCGTGCACGGCCGCGGGCACCGCACGCCCGAGCTGCAGTTCCGCGAGAAGCTGCGCGAGGCGGTGGTCGCGAGCGACAAGTATCGCGTCGCGCGCTGGAAGGAGATGGAGGACACGCTCAAGCAGAACCAGAACGTGTTCCGCAAGCTCTTCAACAAGTTCCTCAGCGACGACCAGGGCAACTTCCAGGAGCCGACCTCGGTCGAGGCCGCCTCGGCGGTGATCGAGCAGCTCGACAACGCCAACTACAAGCCCGAGATCGACGGGATCCTCGTGGTCGACGTGACCGACTTCTACGAGGGCCCCGGCCAGGACGGCCTGGGCGCCAAGGTCGGCGTGGAGGCCAAGCTCTGGGCCAAGCGCGAGGCCAAGGTCGTCACGACCATGCCCAGGATCCAGCACTCGATCGAGTCGGCCTGGGATCGCCGCTACCTCAACCACCGCGCCAAGCAGTGGAACTTCTTCCTCCGCTTCTTCGCCTGGTTCGTGATCGCCTGCGGCCTGCCCTGGGGCGGGATCCAGCTCGTCCGCGCGGTGCTCAAGCGCCGCAACAACGGCCTGACCTTCACCCTGCTCGGCATCCTGATCGTGATCGACCTCGTGATCGCCTGGCCGCTGCTCTTCGCCTTCGCCCTCGGCGGCGGGGTGATCGTCGGCTGCGTGATCGTGGGCGCGATGATGGCCTACTACAACTACGACGCCGTCGAGTACATCAACCGCCGCCTCCTCTAGGGCAGTCGCTCCCAACCTACGAAGCGTGCCCCGCAGCCAGCTGCTCCGGGGCACTCTCGTTTCCTTGGCTCCCGCTTAGAGCTGGTCGCTCGACTCCAGGATCCCGGCGTAGCGGTCGAGGTGCTCGAGGAAGATCGCGGTGCCGCGGGCCACGCAGTGGATCGGCTCCTCGGCGACGCGGGCGGGGAGGCCGACCTCCTCCTCGAGGAAGGTGTCGAGGCCTGCGAGCAGGGCGCCGCCGCCGGTCAGGACCAGGCCCGTGTCGACGAGGTCCGCCGAGAGCTCGGGCGGCGTCTCCTCGAGGACCTCGATCACCGAGCGGCTGATCGTGCGAACGGGGTCCATCAGGACCTCGCGGATCTCCTCCGAGCGGACGATGCAGCCGCGGGGGCGGCCGCTGCTCACGTCGCGGCCCTTGACCTCCATCGCGGTCTCTTCGTAGAGCTCCACGACCGAGCCGATCTGCATCTTGATCCGCTCGGCGGTCTGCTCGCCGATGTGCAGGTTATGCACGCGGCGCAGGTGCTCGATGATCGCCTCGTCGAAGTGGTCGCCGGCCGTCTTGACCGAGCGGCTCGCGACGATCTCGGCCAGCGAGGTGACCGCGATGTCGCTCGTGCCGCCGCCGATGTCGACCACCATGTG
>CALDQK010001042.1 GCA_937911525.1 uncultured bacterium | reverse complement strand
GAGGCGGGCGAATCGAAGGTCGACGTGCTCGACCTCGGCGGCGTCGAGGAGAGCTCCGAGGACGACGAGCTGGCCTTCGAGCTCTAGCGCTCTCTGAGGGGAACGACGAACGGAGGGCCGGTAAGCCGGGTTCTGTCCCTCGCCGAAGCGAGGTGACGATCATCCATCTAGGGCCGCCATTGCTGACGGCCTCGAGCGACCTACCCGGAAGTTCAAAGAGACGGGCCGCCTCTCCTCCCTTATTTGGTCTTGCTCCAGGTGGGGTTTACCCTGCCAGCCCTGTCACCAGGGCCGCGGTGCGCTCTTACCGCACCCTTTCACCCTTACCGCCCAAGCGCCTTGCCCCCCGAAGAGGTTGGGGCACCTGGGGTTGGCGGTTTGCTTTCTGTGGCACTTTCCCTGAGGTTGCCCTCGGTGGCCGTTAGCCACCACCCTGCCCTATGGAGCCCGGACTTTCCTCCAACGGGGCGAACCCCGCTGGCGATCGTCTGACCCTCCGTTCGTCGTGACCCGAGACTCCCCGGCGGGCGCCCCGCGGTCAACCGTGGTTACGAGGTCCAGGGCAACTCCTGTCGCGGCTCTAGAGCTCGCGAGCGCGGGAGCGCGGCGGCTCGGGCTGGCCGCTCAGCCGCGCGTAGATCGCGTCGAAGGCGCGACGCAGGGCCCAGGCGCGGGCGTCGGCCCCGCCCGACTCGGCCAGCGCCGCCCGCAGGCTCCCCGCGAGGTCCTCGGGCAGCTCGCCCATGGCCAGGAGCGCCTCCGCCGTCACGGCGTAGACCGCCGCGCAGGCTCGGTGGTTCCCCGCGTTGTAGAGCGGGGCGCCGAGCTCGACCGCGCGGCCGAGGAGGCGCGTGATCGCCGCGGGGGCGGGCGGCGGGGTCGGCTCCTCGCTCATGCGGCGAGGGCGGCGCGTCCGCTCGGGCGCTCGCGCGGGGGTGGGCTGCGCGTCGTAGGCGCTGATCCGCTCGACCTCCAGGCGGAAGGGACCCGCCTGCTTGTCGTAGAGCATGAAGCCGACCGAGTCGACCTGCCCGACGTCCAGCTTGGGCCCCGGCAGCTTGCGCCCGAAGCTCGTCGGCGCGAAGGCCGAGAAGGGGAGCCGGACCTCGCGCCACTCCTTGGTGGTGCGGAACTCCGCCCAGTAGGCGATCCAGCGGCCCGTGTTGGCGGTCCGCAGCGCCAGCTTGTAGGTCCGCCCGTCGCCGCGCACGCGCAGGGCGATCCCCTCGCTGCCCTTCAGCCGCAAGGGGCTGCGGCGGGTCCGAATGCTCGAGAAGCCGCCGTTGTTCTCGAGCGAGATCACGCCCGCGAAGGTCAGGGTTCCGCTGGCGATCGTCGGCCCGCCGCGGGAGCGACCGCCCATGACGCCGTCGTTGACCGTCTGCCAGCGCAGCTCGTCCTGGGCCGTGAACTCGGCGAGGACGCGCTCGCCTGCGAAGACGGGGCAGGAGAGACAGAGCAAGGGCAAGAGCAGGGGCAGCGACTTCATGGGACCTCCAGGCCCCCAGAGTCGCGCAGCCCGGCCCGAGTCAGCTCGCCAGCGCGCCAGCGCTTCGGGCGCCTCGACTTAGCCGAACTTGCCCCACAGGATCCGGCCGCAGTCGCTGCAGGTCACCATGGTCGTCCCGCCGCGGACCAGGCTGACCTGCTCGGGGCGGATCTTGAGCAGGCAACCCTGGCAGATCTCGTCGCGGACCTCCGCGACGGCGCTGTCGCCGAGGCGGGCCAGCAGGCGCTCGTAGAGGTCGCGGTGGTCGTCGGTCATCTTGGCGAGCAGCTCGGCGCGCTGGGCCTCGAGGCCCTCGATCTCGGCGCTGTGCTTGGCCTGGGTCTCCTTGACCCGCTCGAGGGCCTCGGCGAGCTCCTTCTCCTGCGACGCGATCCGCTCCTTGGCCTTCTTGCTCAGCTCCTCGCGCGACTCCTGGGCCTCGTAGGCCTCGAGGATCTGGGTCTCGAGGGTGTTCAGCTCCTCCTGGCGGGTCTCGATCGTGCGCGTCAGCGCCTGATACTCGTCGTTGTTCTTGGCCTGGTTGAGGGCGACCTGCGCCTTGGCGATGTCCGCCTCCTTGGCCTTGGCGTCGAGCTCGAGCCGCTTGACGCCCTTGGCGGCCTCCTTGTCCTGCTCGCCGAGTTGGCTCAGCTCGCGCTTGGCCTTGTCGACGCGGGCGCGCTGCGGGGCAGCCATGTCCGGCGCGGCGTCGCGGCGCTTGCGCAGGCGGATCAACTTGCGGTCGAGCTCGCCGAGCTCGAGGATGACGCTCAGATCGAATGACATGGGCGGGATCTTCGGAGCGGCGCCGGCTGCGCGCAACCCTCCGCTGGCGATCTGGCGCCCTTGACACGCTTGGACGGTCGCTAGGGATACAATCCCGCCGTGGCGATCATTACGACCCCAGCCCTCGTCCTGCGCACGATCGATTACAGCGAGACCTCGCTGATCGTGTGGCTCTACACCCAGCAGCAGGGCCGGGTCCACGTGATCGCCAAGGGCGCCCGGCGGGCCCGCAGCCCCTTCGAGGGCGCGCTCGAGCCGCTGGTCCTCGGCGAGCTGGTCTTCTACCGCAAGGCCAACAAGCCCGACGCGCTCGATATCGCCAAGGAGTTCGACCCGATCGACCTCCACCGCGGCCTGCGCCAGGACCTCGACCGCATGCACCGCGGGGTCTACCTGACCGAGCTCCTGGGCGAGCTCGCGGAGCCCGACGCCCCCAACGAGGAGGCCTGGACCGCGATCGTCGCCGCGCTCGACGCCCTGGCCCGCGGCCCCGCCAGCGAGCTGGAGGTCGTGCTCTTCCGCGCCGAGCTGGCCCTGATCGCCTCGGCGGGCCTGGCCCCCGCGCTGCGCGGCTGCGCCAGCTGCGGGCGCCCCGACGTGGGCGCCTTCTCGATCCCCGCCGGCGGCCTGCTCTGCGAGGAGCACGCCCGCCGCGACCCCGCGGCGCGCCGGATCCCGGTGGGCGCGCTCAAGACCCTCAGCGCCCTGGCGGCCGGCGAGCGGCTGCGCGTCGGCCGCGAGATCGCGGGCGCGATCCGCGGGCTGCTCGACGACTTCATTACGCACCACCTCGGCAAGCGCCTGCGCACCCAGCGCTACTTGACCAGCCGGCGGCCTCAACGTCAGCGGATCGGGAGCCCCACGTGAGGTCGATCAGAGCGCTCCTCTGCGGCCTCGCTTTGCTGGCCGCCGCCGGCTGCGCGACGCCCCTCGAGCCGGGCGACCAGCCCGTGCTGCTCGTGCCCAAGGAGCCGCCGGCGGGCGCCAAGGTCGACCCCCAGGAGGAGATCGCGCGCGCGGCCTACTTGGCCCAGCGCTACGAGGACGCCGGCGAGGCCTACTTGAGCCTGGCCCTGCGCACCCCCGACCCGCGCCTGCGGACCGAGTTCCTCCTCTACAGCGCCGAAGCCGCCCTCGGCGCCCAGGACCACCTCGCGGCCTACACCCGCACGACCAACCTGCTCACGCTCTACCCCGACGCGGTCTCCTACGAGCACGCCGTCAACCGCCAGTTCTTGCTGGCGCGCCTCTTCGCCCAGGGCAAGGCGATCAAGCCCTCCTGGCTGCTCGCGGTGCAAATGCGCGACCGCGAGTTCGGGATCAAGGCGCTCGAGCGCTTCCAGCGCGAGCGGGAGCGCCACCCCTCGGCCGACGACGCGCTGCACTTCGCGGCCGAGGCCTACGAGGAGAGCGACGAGCCGGGGCTCGCGATCGACACCTGGACCAAGCTGGGTCGGCTCTACCCCGACAGCGAGTGGGCCGAGACGGCCGAGTACCGGACCGGGCTCGCGACCCTCCGCCTGAGCGAGGGCCCCTACTACGACAAGGCCCCCATGTATGCGGGGCTCAAGCGGCTCGAGGCCTACCTCAAGCGGCACCCGCGCGGGAACCACGCCAAGGAGGCCAGCGAGAAGGTGGCCGAGCTGCGCGAGGGCCTCGCCCAGCAGCTCTTCGAGGTCGCGGAGTACTACGAGCGCAGGGACCAGCTCTACTCGGCCCGCCTCTACCTGGCCGCGATCCAGCGCGACTTCCCCAAGACCGAGGCTGCCGTCGAGGCCAAGGCCCTGGCCGCCCAGATCCCGCGGACCTCGCCGCCGCCGCCGCCGCCGCCCCCCGAGGACCTCGAGACCCCGGGCGGGATCGACGAGGACCGCCTGCGGATCGCGCCCGCCCCGGTCGACGACTTCTGGTAATGCGCCGAGCCGCCCTGCCTTGGCTCGCAGCGGCGATGCTGGGCGTCGCGACGGGCTGCTACCACCTGGGCTACGAGCCCGATCGGGCCGTCGGGCGCACGCTCGCGGTGCCGATCTTCGACAACCAGACCTTGCGCCGACACCTCGAGCACGACCTGACCCGCCACGTGCGGCGTGAGCTGCTCGAGTCGACCAGCTACCACCTCGCCCCCCAGGGCCCGGGCGTGCCCGAGCTCCGGGGCGCGATCGTGGCGGTCCAGGAGGGGGTCCTGATCGCGGGCTCGGCCGAAGAGGTGTTCTACGGCGAGCTGCGCGTCCAGGTCAGCGCCGGGGTCTACCTGGACGGGCGCCTGGTCGCGGGCGAGGACACCGACGGAGACGGCGTGCCCGACGCCGAGTTCACCCTGAGCGGACTGGCCGAGCGAGACACGACCCGCGGAGAGGACCGCGCCAGCGCCGCCGACGAGGCCCTGCGCGACGTGGCAGAGATGCTCGCCCTCCGGCTCCAAGGTCGAGTCGACGACCGGCATGAGCCCAACCAGGAGGCCGCCAGCGCGGCCCCCCTCCAGCCCGGGCTCCAGCGCGCCCTGATCCAGCGAGACCCCGATCTCTACCGGATCGAGCTGCCGGAGCGACGTGCGCTGCGGGTCACCCTCTACCACGACGACACGGGGCTGACCCAGCGCCTGGTCGGAGCAGGGCGAGCCACCGCGCGCGACGGCGGGCGGATCCTCGAGCTGGTGGGCGGCGAGGAGGCTGGCTCGCACGTGATCGAGGTGAACGGGCCCTGCGAGGGCGCCCGCTACGCCCTGCTGGTCGAGGTCCTCGACGACGACCCCTACGAACCCAACCAGGACGCTGCGCATGCGACGCCCTTGCCCCGCGGAGCGCTCCTGCGACTGCTCGGTCGGGACGAGGACTGGTTCGTCGTCGAGCGTCCGGCGGGGCGTGAGGTCGAGGTCGTGCTCCGGGGTCCCTTCAGCGCCATGGCTTGCGACGCTCGCGGCCTGCCGCTGCGCGGCGTGAAGCGCGAGGAGCTCGAGGGGGGTGAGCGACTGCTCGTGCCCGCGGGCGAGGGATCCGTCTTCGTCCGCGTCCAAGGTGACGGCACCGCGCGGGCTTACGTGATCCAGGCGCGCTGAAGAATTTCTGCCCTGCCAGGCGAGCCGAGGGAGCGCCAAGTCTCTAGGCATGCGGGCTGGGCAGCGATTGTCCGTCGCGCAAGATATGGTCGATAACCACTTTACGTCGCGGGGTCAGGTTGTTATTCTCCGCCTAAGTCCAGCAAATTCGAGGGGACGCTGTGGCTACGGTAAGCAAAAAGGAAATCGTCAAGACGGTCAGCGAAAAGCATGGCCTCACGACGACGCAGACCTCACAAATCGTGCAGGTCTTCATGAACCAAATCATCGACGAGCTCGCTCGCGGTAACCGAATCGAGTTCCGCGAGTTCGGGATCTTCGAGCTGAAGCGCCGCAAGCCTCGGATTGCGCGTAACCCGAAGACGGGCGACCAGGTTGAGGTCCCTGAGAAAACGGTGGTTACGTTCAAGCCGGGCAAGGTGATGAAGGCCCGCGTGGTCGACACATTGCCGGCGCCCAAGGGCAAGAAGCGCTCGAGCTCGGCCGCGGCTGCACCCGCGCCCAAGCCCGCCCCGCTGCCCTCGCCGGCGATCCCGACGCCGCGCCCCGCCGCTCAGGTGGAGCCCGTGGCCGCGCCGCCCCCGCCGCCGCCGCCGCCGCCGCCGGAGCCCAAGCCGGAGCCCAAGCCGCTCCCGCCGCCGCCTCCTTCGCCCTCCTCGTTCTACTAGCAGCGCAGCGCGCGGGCGCATGAGAGCAGAGCCTCGCCATTTGGCGAGGCTCTCTTCGTTTCTGCGCTGCTCCCTCGTTGCGCCCGGGCGCTACTTGAGCTCGTCGAGCCCCGCGCGGGTCCCGAAGGCCTCGGCGTAGGCCGCGCGGAAGTGGTTGGGGACCACGAGCTTGGGGTCCTGGCGCTGGGCCTCCTTCCAGGCGGCGAGGACCTCGCTCGCCTGGCCCTTGCCGCTGCGGAGGGCGAGGTAGGCGCGCAGGAGCCCCTGCTCGGGGAAGGACGCCCCCTTGCTGGTCGAGAGGAGGCGCGCAGCCAGGAGCGAGTGGTCGGGTCGCGTGGACTCGAGCGCGATCCGAGCGGCCAGGAGCGAGAAGGCGGGGGACTCGACCAGGCCGAGCTGCGCGCCCGGGGAGATCCCCGTGCTCGCCCCGCTCGCCGCGCCGCGCATCGCCTGCGTGAAGATGTCCTCGCTCTTCTCGAAGCGTGAGGCGACCAGCACGGCCCGCAGCGCCAGCAGCGCCCCTTCGCGCGCGCCGACCTCGCGGAAGGCCTCCTCGGCGCAGCGGTGGGCCTCCTTTAGCTCGCCTCTGCCGGCCAGGGCGAGGCCACGGCAGGTCCACTCGCGCGCGTTGGCGGGCTCGCTGAGCGCCTTCTCCGCGGCGGCGTAGTCCCCGCGCAGAAGGGCACCCCAGGCCCGGCCCTCCCGCGCCCGGGGCGAGCTCCCCTGGGCGAGGGTGTCCCAGCGAGCGAGCGCAGCCCCCAGCTCGCCCCGCTGCCAGTCGTAGCGCGCCCGGACCGCCTCCTCCTCGTGGGGCGGAAGGCGCAACACCGGCTGGCTCAGGACCTTGCGAGCGATCACCGTGTCGCCGCGGGCCAGGCTCAGCTCCAGGCCTGCCCGGAGGGTGGGGAGGTCGCTGGAGTCGAGGCGGAGCGCGCGCAGCAGCGGGTGGCGGACCTCCTCCCAGGGCCTGCCCTGGGCGGCGCGCTCGCGCGCCTTGGCGACGTCCCGCTCGAGGGGGCTCTGGGTCGGAGCCTGCGCCAGACGCTCGCGGAGCGGCGAGGAGACCTTGCCCAGGGGGGTGATCGCGGCGTAGGGCGGGTGTTGGCTGAAGCCCGCCATTTCGCGCTGAGCCTGCTCGACCAGGTCCTGGAAGGTCGCGCCGGGCATGGGCCCTGGACCAGGAATCGGGCCTGGCCGGGGGCGCGGGACGGGCGGCGGAGGATCGGCCTCCAGCTGGCGCGAGCCGACCGCCTCCTCGTAGTAGGAGAGCTCGGCGGGCCCGAACCAGCGCCGCAGGGCCTCCCGAGCGAGCTTGGGATCCTTGCGCTCGGCTCGCCGCCACACGTAGACCGCCTGCTCCTCCTGGCCCGCCTGCTGGCTCGCCAGCCCGCGCACCACGAGGGCCTCGACGGCGTCGGGGTCGCGGCGCAGGACCCGCTCCAGGCTCTCGACGGCCCGCTGCGGGCGCCGGTTGAGCAGGTGGGCCACCCCCTCGTGCAGGTCGAGGCGCTCGGCGTGGTCCTCGCAGAGCTTGCGCGCCAAGGCCAGGGCCCGCCCGGCCGCGTCTCCCTTGCCCTCCCGCAGCTTCACCCGCCCCAGGGCGTGGTGGAAGGAGGCGTCGTCGGGCCGCTCCCCCAGGGCCTGGGCGAGGGCCACCTCGGCCGCCTCGTGATTGCTGAGGGCCAGCTGGGCGTAGGCCTCCTCCAGCCGCGCGAAGGGGTGCTCAGGGACCTCGCTCAGCTCGCGCCGCACCTGATCCGCGTCCTGCGCGCCCGAGATCCGAGCCTCAGCGGCCTTGGCGATCACGGCGACGGGCCCCGAGCCCGCCGCCAGCGCCTTGAAGGCCAGCTCGGCCTGCTGGGTGCGCCCCGCGCCCTCGCGCGCGTAGGCGTCGAGGAGCTGCGCCTCGACCCCGGTCGGGGCCGGCAGCTCGAGCAAGGGCTCGAGCGCCTCCTGAGCGGCCGCGAAGCGCCAGCGGCGCAGGAGGTGGTCGGCGCGCAGCAGCGCCACCGCCGCTCGCTCGGCGTCGTCGTGAGCGCGCTCGCGCGCGACCTCCAGCGAGGCCTCCAGGCGCTCGAGCGGGGCGTGGTGGGCCGCGAGGCGCCCCACCTCGGCCAGGGCCTCGCGCCCCTCCAGGCGGCGCAGGGCGCTGCCGACCTGCTTGGCGAAGCTCGGGTCGCGCCGCACGTCGAGCTGGGCGCGCTCCAGCAGGGCCCGGACCTGGACCAGCGAGGGCTCGGCCTGGTCCAGGGCCGCCAGGGCCTGAGCCAGCGCCTCGCGGCCCGCCTCGCTCGGGGTGCCGCGCGCGACCGGCGTGTCCGCGGGCCCGCTGGGGTCCTCGTCGCGCAGGATCATGGCGGCGCCGACCCCGCCCGTGAGCAGGACCGCGACCGCCAGCGCCGCCAGGGCCAGCGCCGGCTTCGAGGTCGGGTTGGGCGCGTGCTTGAGGGCGCGCCCGCGCCGGCAGGCCTCGAGGTCCTCGACCAGCTCGGCGGCCGTGGCGTAGCGCTCGTCGGCGTCGGTCGCCATGGCCTTGAGGCACACCGCCTCCAGGCGCGCCGGGACCTCGGGCGCCAGCTCGCGGGGCGGGCGCGGGTCGCCGGCCTCGACGGCGCGCGCCAGCAACACGGGGGTCGCGGCCTCGAAGGGGCGCTCGCCGGTCAGGAGCTGGTAGAGGATCACGCCCAGGGCGTAGATATCGACGCGGTGGTCGAGGTCGCGCTCGCCGCGGAACTGCTCGGGCGCCATGTAGTAGGGGGTGCCGAGGATATCCCCCGTGCGCGTCATGCTCTCCATGAGCGAGCGGTCCCGCGCGAGGCCGAAGTCGGTCAGGCGCGGGCGGTCCGAGTCGCGCGGGTCGAGGATCACGTTGCCCGGCTTGACGTCGCGGTGGATCACGCCCAGGGCGTGGCAGGAGCTGAGGGTCCGCCCCAGCTCCAGGATCAAGTCGAGGGCCTCGTCCGGGGAGAGGCGCCCCGTGTCCTTCATTCGCTGGCGGAGCGTGCGCCCGGGGCAATACTCCATCGCGTAGTAGAGCTTGTCGCCCGCGCGCCCCACGTCGAACACCCGGATCACGCCGGGGTGGGTCAGCTTGACCCCGATCGCGGCCTCGAGCTGGAAGCGGGCCACCGTCTCTTCGTCGGCGAAGGCCCCGTCGAGGAGGATCTTGAGCGCGAGGGGCTCGCTGCGATCGTCGCTGCGGGCCAGGAACACCACCCCGTGGCTGCCGCGCCCCAGCTCTTGGACGAGCAGGTAGGGCCCGACCCGGGCCCCCGGCTCGAGGCGCCCGCTCCCGCCGCCCGCGCGGAAGGTCTCCGAGCCCGCGACCCCGTCGGCGAAGAGCGCCTCGGCGTCGTGGATCACCTCGTTGAAGCTCGGGCTGATCGCCTCGCGGTGGGCGCCCGAGGGCGGTGACGCTGGCGGATAGGCGCCGGAGCTCGGCCTGCCGTGGGCCCCCGAGCTCGGCGCGCGCCCGACGGTGGTGTGGCTGCCCGAGTCGAGGCGCACCGTGGAGTGCTCGCGGGGCCGCGCCGGCTGGACCAGGGGGCTGGCGCCGCTCTGCGAGCGCGGCTCCAGCCAGCGCTGGCAGGCGCAGCGCAGGTCGGCCCGCGAAGCCAGCTCCTCGTAGCTGAAGGAGGCCGCGCAGCCCGGACACAGGTAGCGAAAGCGCCCCAGCTCGGCCACCAGCGCCTGCGCCGCCTCGCGGCTGAGGGCGCCGTGCTCGACCAGGAAGGCCGCGAGCGAAGACCCACCCTGAGCACGAAACGCCGCCTGCGCCCGATTGAGGGCGTCGGGCGCCAGCGCACCACGCTCGAGCGCGAGGCGAGCGAACACATCGTCCTGGGCAGGCATCAATTCCTGGGGGGCTGCGCCCCCCAGACCCCCATCCTTGGGCCCAGAGTCGGCAGCGCACTCACCCGCTGAGCGGGGCTCCGCGGAAGCCCTCGCCCTTCAAGGGTGAGTGGCAGAGCTGCCGACTCTTCTGAGGCACGAGTGGCAGGCGCCCGGACTTGGCGTCGCTCGCTCATTGGCGCCCCTCTGGCCTCATGTCTGGCTCGACCTCACGCACGCCTACCAGTCTAGGCGCCGATGTCGACCTGGGCCATGTAGCCGACAGACCCCAGCGAGGGGTCAGTCGACGGTGACGTACTGGCCGCCGTTCTGCTCGGCCAGCTCGGTCGCGAAGGTCGAGTGGCCCTCGGCGATCGCGATCACGTCGATCTTGACCTTGCGCACGCGGTTCTGGCGGCGGATCTCGGCCAGGAAGTCGGTCACCTTCTCCTCGTCGAGGACCTTGCCGCCGGCGTTGGTCGGCGCGCCGTCCGTCACGAAGATCACCGTGTCCGCGTCGCGGAAGGTGAAGGCCTGCTCGATCGCCACGTCGCTGCGAGTCACGCCGCCCGCGCGCAGGCCCTGGAGCCACTCGATCGCCTTGGCCTTGTTGCTGTCCGAGGCCGTCGTGAGCGCCTTGCCCTTCCAGGTCCGGGTCTCGGTCGAGTAGGCGATCATGTTGAACTTGGTGTTCTTGGGCAGGCCCTTGACCAGGCGCTGCGCGGCGCGCGAGAGGCGCGCCATGCGCGAGTAATACTCGGGCAGGTTCTCGTCGCTGGGGCAGGTCGCGCCCTTGCGGCCGCGCGCGGCCGGGCACTGATTGAAGCTGCACTTCTTCTTCTGGTAGCCGTCGGCGTTGGGGTCGATCCCCTTGGGGAGCGCAGACGCCGGGTCGGCGGCCAGCGAGGTCCCGGCGCCCTCCTCGCCCTCCTCGAGCACGGGGTCCTTGATGTACTCGCGGATGTGCATCGAGCCCGAGACGTCCATCACGATCACGAGCTTGCGGCTGGCGACCTCGAGCGAGCCGAAGAACTTGGGCACCTTGACGCCGCTCTGGAAGTGGTTGGGCCGCTGCTTGGTCCCGCCGCTCGACTCGGCCGCCTTGCGCTGCTCGGGGGTCCACTCCTTGCCCTGGTCCTTCCACCACTTCTGCCAGTCCTCCGGCTTGACCAGGGGCTGGAGCGTGATGTCGTAGAGCGCGCGCCCGAGGGCCTCGACCGGCTCGCCGCCGGCCTTGGACCACTTGGCGTAGGACTCGATCAGCGGCTCGAGGGAGGCCTTGAGGTGCACGCCGCCCAGGACGCGCGCCGCGGCCATCACGATCCGCGGGTCCTTGCTCTCGAGCAGGGGCGCGACCGCGGCGACCGTCTTCTCGGTCGGCCAGCCCGAGACCAGCTCCAGCAGGGGCACGGCGTGCTCGGCCTTCTTCTTGACCTTGCCCAGGGCCTTGTAGACCTCGGCCCGGGCGGCCTCGTCCTCGCACCCGGCCAGCGCGTCGCGCGCCATGGTCGCGATCGTGATCTCGACCGTGGGGCTGGTGTAGGGGATCCGGGTCAGGGCCATCAGCGTCTTGGCCGCCTTGGCGCCGCCCTCCTTGGCGACGGCCTCCATCAGCTCCTGCGCCTTGAGGAAGGCCGGGTCGTCGGCCTCGGGGTGCCCCTTCATGCCGGCCAGCTTGCGGGCGTGGTTCTGCAGGTCCTTGACCGCGTCGGCCCAGGCGGGGGCGGCGGCCACGATGGTCAGTGCGAGCGGGAGCGCGAAGCGTGCGTGCATGGGTCCTCCAGACGGCCGGGATCATAAGCCGAGACGCCCCGCCCTTGGCCCGCGTTCAAGCTTGCGGACGCTTTCGTGACACAGCCTGAACGCGCCGCTTTGGGGCGTCGCCAGCGTCCGCTAGGCTCTCTGGCGCGGCCCGGGAAGCCAACGCCCCGGGCGCGCGTTGGAGCAGCCATGAGCTTTTCGATCGGCGACCTGACCCTGGGCAACCCGGGGCAACTCTTCCTGCTCGCGGGCCCCTGCGTGCTGCAGGAGCGCGACCTCGCGCTGCGGATCGCCGAGCAGGTGCGCGACATCTGCGCGCGGCTCGAGGTCCCCTACGTGTTCAAGGCCAGCTTCGACAAGGCCAACCGCTCGTCCTGGTCGGGCCACCGCGGGCCCGGCCTGGAGGCCGGCCTCGAGCTGCTGGCCGCGGTCAAGCAGGAGATCGGCGTCCCGGTCGTGACCGACGTCCACCTCCCCGAGCAGTGCGCGGCCGTGGCCGAGGTCGCCGACATGCTCCAGATCCCGGCCTTCCTCTGCCGCCAGACCGACCTGATCGCGGCGGCGGCCAAGACCGGCGCGGTGGTCAACATCAAGAAGGGCCAGTTCCTCAGCCCCTGGGACGCGCGCCACCCGATCGAGAAGGCGCGGCACTTCGGCGCCGAGCGGGTCATGATCACCGAGCGCGGCTGCTCCTTTGGCTACAACAACCTCGTCGTCGACCCGCGCACCTTCCCGGTCCTGCGCGAGACCGGCGCCCTGGTCGTGCACGACGCGACCCACTCGCTCCAGCTCCCCGGCGGCAAGGGCGCCTCGACCGGCGGACAGAAGGAGTTCATTCCCCACGTGGCGCGCGCCGCCGTGGCCTCGGGCGTGGACGGGATCTTCGCCGAGGTCCACGAGGACCCGCGCAGCTCGCCCAGCGACGCCGAGAACATGCTCTCGCTCGAGGAGCTCCCGCCCCTGCTCGAGACCCTGGTCGAGCTGCACCAGCTCGTCGCGCGCCGGACGGGCGCCCTCGCCAGCCAGTGAGCCAGCGGCTCCGGCCTGTTCCGCGCGCCGAGCGCTCACCCGCCCCCGCGCAGCCCGCCCCCGCGCAGCCCGCACCCGCCCAGCCCGAGCAGCCGCCGCGGATCGTGGTCGTGATCCCGGCGCTGAACGAAGAGGGCAGCCTGGGCGCGGTGATCGAGGGCCTGCTCCGCGAGGCCGACCCACCCCTGGCTGCCGTGATCGTGGGCGACAACGGCTCGACCGACCGCACGGCCGAG
>CALDQK010001041.1 GCA_937911525.1 uncultured bacterium | reverse complement strand
CGCCGCCGCCGCCGGGTCGGCCAGCCGGTGGACGACCTCCTCGCCTTCCTCGACGACCTCGAGCACCTCGACGCCGCCCAGCTGGCCGAGGTCCGTCGGCTGGCCGCCTCCCGTCGGGTAGAAGAGGGTCCGGTCCAGGACGACCCGCGCCCCCGCCGCGTCGGGCTCGGCGCGGACCAGGCGCGCCCTGAAGCGCGCGTCGGCGGCCACCCGCAGCGGGGCGCCTTCGTAGAGCCGTTCGGTCACGCGTCCTCCAGCAGCCCGCGAGCCACGAGGGCCGCGCGCAGGTCCTCAGCGCCGAGGAAGCGGTGCCCGTCCATTCCCACCGCCTTGGCCCCCGCCACGTTCCGCTCGCGGTCGTCCACGAACAAGCACTCGCCGGGCGCGACGCCCAGCCGCTCGGCCGGGCCGGTGTAGGCGCGCGGGTCGGGCTTGCGCACTCCGGTGTCGCAGCTGACGAAGCTCCACTCGAGGAAGCGCGAGAGGCGCAGCTCCTCCTCGATCAGGCGATACCAGGGCGGGTAGTTGCTCAGCGCGTGCATCGCGACGCCCGCCGCGCGCAGCTCCTCGAGGAGCGCCTCCACGCCGGGCAGGAAGCGGTAGGCCCGCCGCAGCGTCTCGCGGAACGCGGCCAGGTCGAGGGCGCGCCCGTCCGCGAAGTAGCGGGCCGCGAAGGTCTCCTCGTCGTAGTCGCCGGTCTCGAAGCGCTGCCAGGTGTCGGGGGTCTTCTGGGCCAGGAGCTCGGGCAAGGTCAACCCGAAGAGCGCCGGCACCTCCTCGTGGAAGGGGTCGTAGACGAGGGTGTCCATCACGTCGAGCAACAAGATCACGGGCACAGGGTCCGCGCTGACGCCTCGCGGAGCAAGGGGGCGGGGCTATGATCCCCGCCCCATGAGCGACACCACTCCAGCGCTGCGCGTCGACGCGCTGGCCAAGGAATACAAGGGCGGAATCCAAGCCGTGAGGGGGATCTCCTTCGAGATCCAGCCCGGCGAGATCTTCGCGCTCCTTGGCCCCAACGGCGCCGGCAAGACGACCACGATCCGGATCGTGGTCACCCTCCTCCGCCCCAGCGCCGGCAGCGTGGTCGTGTGCGGCCACGACGTGAGCAAGGAGCCCGACGCCGCGCGGGCCTTGCTCGGCTACGTGCCGCAGGAGCTGGCCCTCGACCGACACCTGACGGGCCGCCAGCACCTCGAGCTCTCGGCCCGCCTCTATCGGGTGCCCAAGGCCGAGCTCGGCGCGCGGGTCGATCAGCTGCTCGAGGTCGTCGGCCTGAGCGATCGCGCCGGCGACTCGATCCGCAAGTATTCGGGCGGCATGAAGAAGCGGCTGGATATCGCCTGCGGCCTGCTGCACCGGCCCAAGCTGCTGATCCTCGACGAGCCGACGCTCGGGCTCGACATTCAGACCCGCTACCGGATCTGGAGCTTCGTGGCCGAGCTGCGGGCCGAAGGCACGGCGGTCCTGCTGACGACCCACGACATGGAGGAGGCGGACCACCTCTCGGATCGGATCGCGATCATCGACCACGGCGAGATCCAGGCCGCGGGCACCAGCGCCGAGCTCAAGGCCGCCTACGGGGGCGAGCGGGTCAAGGCCGAGCTGGGTCGGGTCGAGCTGAGCGAGGAGCAGCGGACCAAGCTGGCGGCCCTCGCAGGCGTCGAGCAGCTGGAGGAGCGGGGCCGCGCCTTGCTCTTCGTGACCCCTTCGGGCCGCGAGCTGGCTCCGCGCGTCGCCGAGTGGCTGGAGCAGGAGACCGGCGAGCCGCCGCGCTCGCTCAGCTTCGGTCCGCCCGGCCTCGACGACGTGTTCCTCAAGATCACCGGACACGACATTCGGGACGGAGACGAAGCATGAGCCTGGTCGCAGACACCTGGGGTCAGACTCAGCGCTGGCTGATCCATCTGCGCAAGGACCGCATGTCGCTCATGCTCGGGATCCTGCAGCCCATGATCCTGCTGACCCTGGTCGGGCCTCTGCTACACCACGTAGTCAACGACGCGGGCGAGCTGCAGCAGCTGATGCGGGAGCGCTTCCAGACGACCGACTACCTGACCTTCCTGTTCTCGGGGATCGCGGTGTTCACGATCCTGGTCAACTCGATCCTGGGCGGGATCCCGGTCGTGTTCGACCGCGAGACGGGCTTCATGGACAAGGTGCTGGCCTCCCCGGTCTCGCGCCTCTCGATCGTGGCCGCGCGCTTCCTCTACGTGATCCTCTACAGCCTGATCCAGGTCGGGATCATCAGCGTGGTCGCCGTCGCGCTCGGCGTCCGCCCCGAGGCCTGGCTGCTCGCGCCGGTGGTGCTCGTCGTGTTCGGCGCCCTGCTCGCGGCCGGGATCTCGGTCCTCAGCCTGGCCCTGGCCTTCGTGTTCCCCCACCACTCGATCTTCTTCGCGATCACCGGGTTCCTGCTGACGCCCTTCCTGGTCCTCAGCCCGACCTTCGTCTCGCTCGACGCGATGCCCCAGTGGATGGCGAGCGTGGCGCAGCTCAACCCCATGACCCACGCCATCGAGCCGATCCGGGCGGCCTTCTTCGCGGAGTCGGCCAGCGCCTGGCTGAGCAAGGACTGGGCGATCTCGGCCCTGCTGCTCTTGGTGTTCGACGCGCTCTGCTTCGCCTTCGCGGTCCGCGTCATCCGCCGCCGCTTCGAGGGCTAGCCCGCTCTACAGCACATGAAGAGCGGGCTAGCGAGCCCGGTCGCGCCGAGGACGCCCAGGATGATCCTAGGCCGCCTCAGTCCTAGGCCGCCCCAGTAAGCGAGCCAACGCCGTCCCATTGCGCTCGCAGCGCGCCCCGGGCACAATCCGCGCCCACGGTCATTAGGAGTTCCTCATGCAAAGGCTCGTCAAGGGCGTTCACGAGTTCCAGCGGAACATCTTCCCCGAGAAGGAAGAGCTCTTCGCGCAGCTGAGCAAGGGCCAGAACCCCCAGACGCTGTTCATCACCTGCTCCGATTCGCGCGTCGTGCCTTCGATCATCACGAAGTCCGAGCCGGGCGACCTGTTCGAGCTCCAGAACGCGGGCAACATCATCCCGGCCTTCGGCGCGGGCGGGATCGGCGAGGCGGCCACGATCGAGTACGCCGTCGCGGCCCTGAAGGTGACCGACATCGTGATCTGCGGCCACAGCCAGTGCGGCGCCATGACCGGGCTCCTCGAGCCGGACAAGGTCGCGGAGCTCCCCGCCGTGGGCGGCTGGCTCCAGCACGCCGAGGCGACCCGCCGGATCATCAAGGAGAACTACAAGCACCTCGACGACGACTTCGGCAAGAAGCTCACCGCCTGCGTCGAGGAGAACGTCCTCGTCCAGCTCGAGCACCTCAAGACCCACCCCGCGGTCGCGGTCGCGCTGAGCAAGAAGGCCCTCAAGCTGCACGGCTGGGTCTACAAGATCGAGACCGGCGCCGTGTTCGCCTATGACCCGGACGAGGGCCAGTTCCTGCCCCTCAAGGAGCAGGAGTAGGCTCGGACCAGCGCGAGCTGACCGACCTCGACGGGCGCCCCAGCGTAGCTGCGGGCGCCCGCTCTGCTTTCGGGCAGGGCGCGGACTCAGCGGGGCTGCGCCGCGGCCTCGAGGGCCCGCGCCTCCTCGCGAGCGCGCGCGGCCGCGGCCTCGTCCCCGAGGGCCGCGTGCGCGCGCGCCTTGGCCGCGAGGACCGCGCGTCGCTGCGAGACCGGCAGCGGGAAGGCCTCCCCCGCCTCGAGCGCACCCTCCAGGTAGACCAGGGCCCGCTCTGGCTTGCCGCCTGACTCGAGCTCGGCGACCCCGTGCAGGAAGGAGAGGCCGAAGCGCAGGCGAGAGGGGATCTCCGGCGCCTGGAGACCGCGGGTGGTGTGGACCAGGACCGCGCGCCAGCGCTGTTGGCTGCCGTAGAAGCGCGCGCCCGCGAGCGAGATCATCTGCTCGAGCGCGCTGAGGGGGAAGGAGGCGCGCGCGGCGAGCTCCAGCTGCTCGCTCGCCCCCTGGTGGTCGCCCACTTGCTCGGAGAGCCACGCCGAGCAGAGGCTCGCGTAGGGGCTCTCGGCTGGGAGCAGCTGCCGCTGACGAGCGATCGCGCTCCTGGCCGCGGCCAGCCGCTGAGCGCGGGCGTCCCCACCTCCGCCCAGGCCCGCCAGGACCAACTCGAGCCGCGAGCGCACCTCCTCCAGCTGCGGCGGCGGGGGCGCTGCGAGCAGCTCCTCAGCACGCTTCAGCTCGCTCAGGCCCGCGCGAGCCTCCTCGAGCACGACCTCCTTCCCCGCCGCCTCGCCGAAGAAGCAGCGGACGAAGCGCAAGCGGGCCCGCGCGATCAGGTAGGCGCCCAGGGACTCTGGGTCCTGCTCGCTCAGGGCGGCGGAGAGCTTGCCGCTCAGGGACTGGCCGAGGGCGAGGATCTTGGGCGAGCCCTGCGCCTCGTAGCCCGACCAGGTGCGCCACACGGGGTCCATGGTCTCGGCGACCGCGCGGACCAGCAGCCGGGTGACCAGGTGGCTGCGGGAGCTTCCCCCCCCCGCCTGGACGGCTTGGGTCAAGCGCGCCAAAGCGCGCGCCGGGAGGTGCGCCGCCAGGTCGGCCAGCGCCCCGGCGACCTCGTCGCGCTCGGGCGCGCTCAGCTCGGGCGCGCTCTGCTCGATCAGGGCCAGACGCAGTCGCTCAGCGTCGTCCGGCAGGGGCTCGAGCTGCAGCGCGTGGCGAAGCGCGATCCGGGCCCGCAGGGGGTCCTCGCGCTGGGCGTAGACGGTCGCCTGCAGCTCCAACCCGCGCTGGCGGTCCAGCGACGACGCCTGCGCGTTCGCCGCCGCCCGCCGTCCGAGCTCCAGCAGGCTCTCGCTGACCCGGAGCGGGATCGGCAGCCGGGCGAGCTCGAGCTTGTAGAGGTGGCTCAGCCGAGGGTCCCGGTTCGCCACCATGCCATAGCGGTCGAGCAAGGCCTGCGCGACCTTGGGGTTCTTCAGCCGTCGCGCGGCGCGGGCGCGCCACAGGACCACCTCGGCCAGGATCACGACGCCCCAGCGGCGCGGAGGCGCCGCCAGGACCTTGCGGGTCTGCTGATCGAGCTCCTCGAAGCGCTCTGCTCGGTAGAGCAGGCGCAGGCCGAGTCGGTAGAGCTGCGGGTTGTGGGGATTGCCCAGGGCGATCCCGAGCGCCTGCTCTCGGCGCCCCAGCTGAGCCAGCGTCTCTGCGACGCGGAAGGTCGCGACGGGGTGTTTGGGCTCGAGCTCGAGCCAGGTCGCGGCCCGCTCCCCCAGGCGGGTCAGCAGGCGAGCACGCTGCATGGGGTCCGGCTGGCGCTGGGCGAGCGGGCGCAGGGCGAGGTCGCTCACGGCGCAGGCCGCGGGCAGCGCCGCCGCGGGAAACGCGGGTAGCGTCTCCTCGAGGGCCATGGCGGCGCTCGCGTTGCGCTGCAGTCCGACCGGGGTGTAGTCCGCCTGCAGGACCTGGAAGGAGGCGAAGGTCAAGGCAGCGATCGCTTCGGCGCGCTTGGAGGGCGCGCTCTCGTAGTAGCTCCCTGCCTCCAGACCGAGCCGCCGCAGCTCTTCCCCCGCGTTCGGCTCGGAGCGCCGCCTCGCGATCCGGCGCCGGTGGCGGACCAGGTGGAGCGCGAGGCGCGCGACGTGGCCCGCCCAGGTCGTCGCGGCGGGCAGCTCCCTCGGCTCGAGCTCGCTGGCTGGGTCCGCCAGGGCGAAGTCGAGCGCGCGCTGGAGCGCGTCGCGCTCGGCGGCGTCGAGCCCGGGCAAGGCGAGGACCCCGCGCAGCAGCCCGCCGTCCCAGCTCGCGAAGGCATGGAGCTGAGGCGCGGGCGCCGCGGCCTCGACGCGCGACGGCGGGGAAGGCTGGGCGGAGGGGCGGGGCGGCCTGGGCGGAGCGTTGGGCGGGCTGGGCTGAGCCGAGCCCTCGGGCCTCGCCGGCGCGCTGGACTCCGCGGGACTGGCCTCGGCGCTTGGCTGGCCCGGGCCGCCTGGGGGCTCCCCCGGAGCGCCCGCCACGACCGGCGCGTCAGCGAGCTCGGCCGCCTCACGCGCTGCTAGCCAGGCGTAGGCGCCTCCCAGGAGCGCCACGAGTCCGCCGAGCCCGAGCAGGGCCAGGGGCAGGGAGCGCGAAGCCGGGGCGCGCGCCTGCCACGACCGCAGGGCCAGGGCCAGCTCGTCGACGGAGGCGTAGCGCTCCTGGGGCGACTTGGCGAGGCAGCGCAGGCAGACCCTCTCCAAGGCGGAGTCCACGGGGGCGTGCTCGGAGGGCGATCGCGGCGGCAGGTGGGCCACGGCGTCGAGGACCTCCAGGACCGTCGCCCCCTCGAAGGGCTGCCGCGCGCAGAGCGTCGCGTAGAGCGTCGCGCCGAGGCCGTAGACGTCCGTGCGCGCGTCGCTCTCCTTCTCCCCGTAGGCCTGCTCGGGGGCCATGTAGGCGGGGGTCCCCAGGACCTCGCCCGTCCGGGTCAGGCGATCCTGAGCGTCCAGGCGACGAGCGAGGCCGAAGTCGGTCAACACGGCTCCCCGCCCCGGGCAGAGGAGCACGTTGGCGGGCTTGAGGTCGCGGTGGAGCACCCCCACCTCGTGGGCTGCGCTGACCCCCTCGCAGAGCTCGAGGAGCACCTGCGCGGCCTCGTCGGCGGGCAGGGGCCCGCCCTGCAGCAGCCTCTGCTCGAGGCTCTCGCCCGCGAGCCGCTCCATGACCAGGTAGAGGCCACGGGGGGTGCTGCCGAAGTCCAGCAGCGTGACCACGTGCGGGTGGGAGACGCGCGCCAAGGCCTGAGCCTCGAGCCGAAAGCGCTCCAGCATGTCGGGCGGGGTCTGGTCGCGCTCGATCCACTTGAGCGCCAGGGAGCGTCCGTCCCGGCGCACGGCGTAGACCACGCCCATGCCGCCGCGTCCGAGCTCGCCCTCGACCTCGTAGGGGCCTAGCTTCACCCCCTCAGCATGCCAGCCGCCGGCCGCGTGCGCTCGGCTACGCGGCGAGCGCGGCGGGGCGGAGGATCGCGTGGAGCGCGCCGGCCAGCTCGCCGGCGGAGGCGATCCGCTCGCTGGCGTGCTTGCGCGTGAGGCGGAAGATCGTGCGAGCCAGGCGCGGGTCGGCGTCGGGTCGCAGGGTCCGTACGTCGGGGATCCCGTCGAAGAGGTGCCGCGAGAGGACCACGATCCCGCTCTCCTCGACGAAGGGCGGGCGGCCGGCGACGGCGTGGAAGAGGGTCACCCCGAGCGAGTAGAGGTCGGCGCTCGGCCCCGCGGCGCGCGGGCCGCGCGCCTGCTCGGGGGCCATGTAGCAGGGCGTCCCCAGCGTGTCGCTGCTGGAGGTGGCCTCGCTGGGGAGGTGCTCGTCGCGCGCCAGCCCCAGGTCGCAGAGGCGGGGGCGACCGTCGCGCCCGATCAGGACGTTCGCCGGCTTGATGTCGCGGTGCACGATCCCCTCGCCGTGCAGGTAGGCCAGGGCCCGGGCCAGCCCCAGGCCGAGCTTGGCCGCCTCGCGGCTGCTCAGGGGGCCCCCGCTGCGGACGAGGTGCTTGAGGCTCGGGCCCTCCACCAGCTCCATGACCAGGAAGGGTCGTCCCCGGTCCGTGCCGAAGGCCAGGCCGTGGACGAGGTGCTCGTGGCGCAGCGAGCAGAGCAGGCGCGCCTCGTGGTGGAAGCGGGTCGTCCCAGCCGCGCTGCGGGCGCGCTCACCGGCGAGGACCTTGAGGGCCACCCGGCGGCCGCTGCGGCGATCTCGCGCAGCGAACACGCTGCCCATGCTGCCGCGTCCGATCGGCTCCTCGAGCTCGAAGTCGGCCAGGACGTCGCCGCGGGCGACGCCCTCCCGCTCGAGGGTGCCCCAGCCGGGCAGGAACTCGCCCGACTCGCCGAAGGAGGCTGGAGCCGCGCTGGAGACGGGCTCGGGGGCGTGAGTCTGCGTGGCCTCGGGGTCGTCCTGGCGCGACCGGACCGGCGCGCGCTCGAGGGGAGGCGAGAGGTGGGCTCGGGGCGCCGCGCCTGCGCGCTCGACGTC
>CALDQK010001040.1 GCA_937911525.1 uncultured bacterium | reverse complement strand
GCACAAAGCCCGCGTCGCTCCAGGCACCGGCCCGCCCCTGCGGGCGGCCTGAGCCAGTCGAGCACTCCTCCGCACTTTCCCCCACAAGCTCGGCATATGTCCCTCGGCGACCTTGGTCGCGCGAGGCTGGCGCTACGTACGCACCGCGGGCGTCGGCGGGGCTAGGCTGGGCGCGGGCGGGGGCTGGCGGGGCTGGCCGGCGGCTGGCGTTCTAACCCACCCTGGGACGGATTTTTGCAGGCCGGCGGCTGACTCCGGCAGAGTTACTCTGTTTCACTATGAGCGACGAGGAGCGGCGAGAGGCAGAGAGGCGCTTCACTGAGACGGGCAGCGCTGAGGACGAGGTGGCGTGGCTGTGTTCGCGCGCAAGGTCCGGCGAGAACCTCGACTGGGAGAGCTACTCGCGGCTGCATGAGTTGGACGTTGAAGCGGCTGCGGACTACCTACGCTGGCGGGTAGAGACTGGAGAGCTGACGCGGGAGCGATTGGTGCTGGGGGGCCATTGCGGGCACGAAGCCGCTTCCAGGGTCTGCGGCCAAGTAGCCAGCGCCAATCCTGCCGGCGACATCACTCGTGTCGTCCACTCGCTCCCCAATGACGACGGCGCGCTTGGCGGCTGGGCGAGCGGACTCGTTCTGCGGGTTCGTGGTGCGCTACCAGCAGAAGAGCGTGTCCTTGGCACTCGTCTGCTGAACTTACTGCCACTCGGCAGCGACACGCCTGAGTTGGTCGAGTTGGTAAGCAAGCTAGAGGTGCGCTGCGAGGACGCGTTCAATCAGGTCCTAGAGGAAGACTGCAGCGCGGTTCGGTGCAACGTGTTGCAGGCTCTTCTGCTTCTGCAGCAAAGAGACCTGGCTGGGGCCGCCGAGGAAGTGGCCCGCGCAGTTGGCAATGCCGTGAGCGCAGCAGGGGCCCAAGACGACGAGTATGCGCGTCAGCTTTCGGCGCTCGTGGTAGCGCTGCTCGGGCAAGCTGCGGAGGCGCAAGCCGCTGCGTTTCGCCTTCCCCTCCCTGGCTGGCCGTTCCCGATAGCCGGGTGTGAGATTGACTAGCCAACCTTCGGAGTTGGGAAGGTAGCGGTCGGGGCTCAGAGCCAACTGAGCCCTCCCACCCACTTCACCCCCTCTAGCAAGAGCTGGCGGGGGTTGCCGCTTCAGCAAACCCGGGGACGGGTTGGTTCCTGTGCCTTACCACCCTGACGAGACCTTTTCGGCCCTCGTCGAGGTCGCAGGGCGCTGTGCTGGGGGTGAGCGCACTAGATCGGTCAAGACAGAGGCGGCTCGTCCGCGTTCTGCTCTGGCGGTGGGGCGGCGAGGAGTGCCGCTGCTGTGGCGAGCAGCAGCGAGAGCACCGGACCGGGCTGCGCGTAGGGGCGCCGCGGGCAGCGGCGGGGCTAGGCTGGGCGCGGGGCTGACGTTCTAGCCAACCCTGGGACGGATTGATTGCTGGCGCACCACCCTGAGCTGGCGTTCTTACCAACCCTAGGACGGGTTTTTGCAAGCGCACCACCCTGACCTATTGGAATGCCGCCACTTACCATCTTCGGATCTCGTCTTCGATGGTCTCTCGCCCATTGAGACGTCCTTCGTTCTGTTCGTAGAGGTCTAGGAGTCGTTCGAGGACGTCGAAGTGCAAGTCTTGGGCCAGTCGGCTGAGGCTGTCCAGATCGGTCTTCTGCGCCTCTTGGCGCAGCCAACTGGCCCCACCCATGCTCTCGACGACTGACCCCAGAATGTGGGCCTTGAGGCCTAGCAGGCTTGTGGCGACAACGAACTCGCCAGCTATCTCGTGGAACACTCGAAGGTAGTCTTCAGTGCCTTGACGAATCCGCACGGCAAGTGTGCTAACGGTGTCTTCAAGGAAAGGGATTAACGTTGCGTCGGGAGCGTCCCACCCACCCGGTAGCAACTCACCAGGATGGAATCGGTGTAAGGGATCCGAGAATGTGTCACCCAGTAGATCAGGCAGCCTTCCCTCTGAGAGCGACTCAAGCTCAGCAGGCAAGCCAAGACTAGCCAAGGCCGAGTCTCGCCGGTCCCACGCAATGAATGGCACAGCAACTCCTTGAGACGAGACTTCCGCTAGTCCTCAGGCAGAGGAGGGGGACTTCGGAGAACGGATCGTGCTGGGCCTAGGCGGGGCTGGCCAGGGACTGACGTTCTAGCCACCCCTGGAACGGTTTGATTGTGCGGCCCTGACTACAGCGTGAATCACGCCTGCCGACCGCGCGTGGCCCAGTTGGGGTCATCGGGCGCGGAGTCGCGGCTTAGATCCTGTAAGTGATCTTCGAGTGAGAGTTCAGCGCTTCGAACCGTTTGCTCAAGCTGTTCTAGATCAAGGTAGTGGATAAAGAAATGAGCCATGAACTGGTCAGCGCACACCGGGTCATGCTCGGTCCAATACATGACGACTTTGTTCATTCTGCCGTAGAGTTCCAGCCGCCTGGACTCGTCCTCGCTAGCCACTCTGTTCTCTCCTTCCACCTCTTCCCCAATCGTTCCAACCTGTGGTCTCGGGGCACGCTTCACGAGGCCTCCGGGCAACGGTGTTAGCGCGCCACCTGGCCTGACCGCCAGGGTGGCGGGGGATAGATTGCGTCTAGACGAGGAGTGTCAGCTACTCCTCGAACACCTCGCTGGCGGTCTTGGCGTCGAGAAGACGAGTCCCCCAGGCGTCGAGTAGTTCGACCGTAGCCGCGTCGAGGTGAGCGCGACGCAGCTCGGCAAGCTCCTCCTCGCTGAGGGAGAAGCGGTGCCCCAGCTGCCTCAAGAGGAGGCGACGCTCCCCTTCGAGCAGACCCTCCTTGCGGCCGGTCTCCAATCCCTCGCGGCGTAGCTGTTCGGCGGCAGTCACGGCGACCTCCTTCACCTGCGCCCTGAGCGCATCCTCAACGTAGCGGCAGCGCGCGCTCCTCGCGCAGGTACTCCCGCCCCGCCACGTAGCGGCCTTCCAGGTGGTGGTAGTCGAAGTTCTCCTGGCTAATCCGGTGCTTGCTCGCAACCAGCACCAGCTTCAACTCCCCCCCCTCCGCGGGCGCCGCGAACTTCAACGACCAGGTCCGCTCCTCGCCCGCCGCCAGGCGGTTGTCACTCACCTTCTTGACCGGCTCCCACTCATAGACCGCGCCGATCCGCTCCTCGCGGCTGGCGAGCACGGTCTCCCCCACGCGGACCTCGGCCCGCAGCAACAAGAAGCGCTCGGGGTCGCCGCTCGGGACGTGGTGGCCGGCGTGCTCGTTCTTGGCCGCGAAGCGAAGCTCCAACTCCTGCCCAGCCCGAACCTGCTCAGGGAGCTCCACCCAGCGCAGGGTCACGCCGTCGTCGTAGTGCTTACGGACCTCCTTCAGCTCGGCCTCGAACTTGGGGTGCTTGGGGATCAGCGAGCCGCCGAACCAGTGGCGGCGCGTCTTGCGCTTCGGGAAGCCGGGCATCAGCGGGCGCTCGACCTCGGGCATGTGGCAGTGCTGACAGGTCTCGCCGCGCTGGGCCGCGGGGCCCTCCTTCCACTCCAGCCCCGTGTCGAACACGCAGGCCAGCGCGATGTCGTCCAAGTGCGCCTTGGCCTGGTGGCACTGGGTGCAGAGCGAGGCCTCGAGCAGCTCGGGGGCCTTGCGCACCGGGTGGGGCGCCTTGGTGTTCCCGTAGGGGCCGAGCACCACCCCGTCGCGGACGTGGCAGGTCGCGCAGGTCACGGCCTCGAGCTGAAGGCGGGCGTCGTGGTTGGGGTTCTTGAGGTAGCGCGGCTGGTCGCGCTTGCCGTCCACGAGCCCCGCGACCAGGAAGGGGAGCTGGTTCTCGAGCGGCGTGTGGCAGTTGGCGCAGATCCAGGTCGTGTCCTTGCCCGGCGTGTGCTTGCCCTTCTTCAGCTCCTCCTGGAACTGGGCGTCGTCCTCCCAGGCGCGGGCGTGGGTCGAGACCCGCCACTCCTCGTAGATCTCGTTGTGGCAGGGCCCGCAGGTCTCAGCGCGCAGGTTGGCCAGGCCGGCCGGGGTCTCGCTGTAGGGCAGCGGGCGCAGGTAGCGCGGCTGCGCCTTGTAGAACGCGCGCGCGTCGTGGAGCGTCAGCTCCTCGGGCGGCGCCTTGGGCAGCTTGCCGCCGAGCAGGAAGCCCGCGCCGGCGAAGCCGCCGACCAGCACCAGCGAGACGATCAGGCTGGCCGCGCCCGCCTTGAGCAGGTCCCCCGCTCCGGCGCCCTCGGACTCGCTCACGCGCGCAACCGCTCCTGGGCGGGCTCGCCGCCCTCTTCGTCCTCGTCGCTCGCCTCGGGGGCGGGCTCGGCGTTGAGATCGGCGCGCGGCACACGCTGGCTCTCGCCCGGTGAGAGCAGGCGCCCCGCGTCCTCGCGCAGGCGCTCGAACTCGCGGTGGCGGTCGAGGATCTCGGCCAGGATCCGCTCGGGCTCCTGGACCACCGCGTGGCCGAGGGACTCCTGGACCGCCCGCTCGACCACGCCCTCGAGCAGGCGGAGCGAGGTCTCGATCCGGCTGTTGAGCACGCGCTCGGCCAGGGGCCACTGGGCGAAGCAGGCCACCAGCAGCGAGATCAGCGCGCCCTCGAGCAGGGGCACGGTCCCTTTCAAGCTGGCCGCGATCGCGCTGGGGCTGACCCCGCTGGGGAAGAGGCTGCCCACGAAGGCGTAGACCGTCAGGACCACCACCAGGACCGGGATCACGTTCCAGGCGATCCGCGTCCCGCGGCCCGAGGACTCGCCGGCCTGCTCGACCAGCGAGAAGAACTGCTTGCTCGCCTCGCGCCGGACCGCGACCACCAGCTCGGTCACGTCGCTGGGGACGCTGGCGCGCAGGAAGCGGCTGCTGGCGCCCAGCTCCTGCTCGACCCCGCGGGGCGGCGGGCGGAAGCCGAGGCTGCGCCCGTCCTGGTCGAAGCGCTCGAGCACGTTCTCGACCTGGCGCTCGACGCTCTCGATCTCGACCCCGCGCAGGCGGTCCTCGAGCAGGCGCTCGAGGTCGGTGCGCGTGAAGGTCCGCGCGCCGCCGTAGCCGGGCATGAGCAGCGAGCGGGCGCCGTAGATCAGCGTCATGAACACGCCGAAGATCCCCCCGAAGCCGGTCCCGAACAGGTAGCGGAGGATCGAGCGCAGCTCGTGGTCGGTGTGGATCGCGCCGAAGAAGGCCCCCGAGAGGTCCGAGCTGAGGTCGCGCAGCGCGGCCGCCCAGCTCTGGCGCCAGGTCTCGAGCTTGCTCGGCACCTCCTCGGGCACGTGACCCTCGACGCGCGCCAGCAGGCCCTTGACGCGGTCGGCCAGCTTGGCGGCCTTGATCTCGCGGATCCGGACCTTGTCCAGCTCGCGTTCGAGCAGGTCGCGCAGGGCCGGCCACTCGCCGGCCTCCTCGCCCAGGGTCAGGCCCTCGAGCGTCGAGAGCCCGGCCTCGATCGCCTCGTGCTGCGCCTTGCGCACGGCCAGGGCCGAGACGGGCAGGATCCGCGCCTGCTCGTTGATCCCGTGCTCCCCCAGCTCGCGGCGCAGGTCGTCCACGATCAGGTGGGGGTCCTGGGTCCGGTCCACCTTGTTGAGCACGAACACGAACTCGATCCCGTCGCGGTAGCGACGCAGGAGCTGGAAGAGCTCGCTCGAGAGGTATTTCTCGGCTGTGACCACGCACAGGGCGAGGTCGGTCACCTCGAGCGCCTCCTCGAGCAGGCGCCGGTTCTCGCGCGCGGTCGAGTCGAAGTCGGGCGCGTCGAGCACGATCTTGTCGCGCAGCAGCTCGCGCGAGTGGGGCACCAGCTTGGCCCGCGCCTCGAGCGCGCCCAGCGCGCCGCTGCCGTTGTCCTCGTGGTAGTAGGCCGTCAGCTCGCGGGTCGTGGGCCGGACCGGGGCGGCCACGGCGAGGTCGGCCCCGCCGAGGGCGTTGAACAGGGTCGACTTGCCCACGCCGGTGCCGCCCAGGAGCAGGATCCGCAGCGGCTGCTCGAGCGAGGCCTGGCGGGCCTTGATCTGGCGGAGCAGGTCGTCGAGGGAGACGCGGTCCTTCTCGAGCGCGGGGAAGCAGCGCGTCCGCCCGACCCAGCCCTCGAGC
>CALDQK010001039.1 GCA_937911525.1 uncultured bacterium | reverse complement strand
TCGGCACGCCGAGCTACATGTCGCCCGAGCAGGCCCGCGGCGAGCGCGCCGACCTCCGCAGCGAGGTCTACGGGCTGGGCGCGATCCTCTACACCGCGCTGACGGGCCGCCCCCCCTTCCGCGCTGCTTCGCCGCTCCTGACCCTCGCCGCGGTCAACAGCGCTCCCCTCCCGCCCGTGCGGAGCCTGGCGCCCGCCGTCCCGCCCACGCTCGCGCAGGTCTGCGAGCGCGCGCTCGCCAAGGATCCCAGCGCGCGCTACTCCACGGTCCGCGAGTTCGCGCAGGCCCTCGAGTCCTGGCAAGGCGGCGAGGTCCCAGCAGCTCGGCGGACGCCAGCGCTGATCGCGCTCAGCCTGGTCGCGCTCATGGGGGTGTCGCTCGCGCTCCGCGGTGGCGGGGAGCCCGCGCCGGCCAACTCGCCGAGCTCACCCCGAGCGAGCGCGCCCCCGGGACCCGAGCTGGCCGCTCAGGCTCGCCGCCTGCTCGACGACGAGCGCTGCCGGCAGGCTCGCGCGCTCCTCGCGCCCCTGCTCGAGCAGGACCAGCCGCCCCTCGAGGTGCTCTTGCTCGCGGCAGAGGCCGCCAACATGGACACCGACCCGGAGCGCAGCCTTGCGCTCAGCGAGCGCGCCCTCGCCCGAGACCCGGCCTGCTTCGAAGCCTGGAGCTGGCGAATCCGCAGCCTGATCGACCTCCTGCGCGGCACCGCGGCGCACGAGGCGCTGCGAGGGGCGCGCCCCCACGCCAAGACAGCGCACGAGCGAGGCTGCTGGCACGCGCTGCGGGCGCTCTTGCTCTCGGAGGAGAACCGCTACTCCGAGGCGAAGCAGGCTGCCCGCGAAGCCCTCGCCCTGGACGAAGAGCAGATCGTCGCGCGCCTGACCTTGGTCAACCTCGAGCTCATGGCCGGGCGCTTCGAGACGATCCTGGGTGACCTGACGCGGATTCTCGCCAAGCACCCGCGCAACCTCGACGCTCACTGGGCGCGGGCCTTGGTCTATCGCGAGACCGGCCGACCCAAAGAGGCGATCGCGGCGCTCGACACCTGCCTCGAGATCGACCCCAACCAGCCCTACTGCCTCGCCGCGAAGGCCTCCCTGCTGCTCGGACAGCAGCAGGGCGCCGCAGCCCGGGCCCTCCTCGAGCGCGTGCTGATGCACCCGCTGAGGGGCCCTAAGGCCGAGGCCCGCGCCGACGCGCTCCTCAGCGAGGGTTTCCCGCGAGAGTGCCTGCGCTCGCTCGAAGTCGCCCTCGAGCAGTCGCCCACGGCGCTGGCCTGGGTCTATCGCTTGATCGCCCTCCTGCAGGAGGAGCGGCTCGAGCAGGCGAAGGAAGCCTTTGCGCAGGCCATGCGCCTCGTCGGGCGCGGCGAGCACGAGTTCCCCGCCGCCCTCGCCTCCGTCCTGCGCGCCTACGCCCCGCAGCTGTCGAAGGAGCTGAGACGCGCCGCGCTCTCCTGGGCCATGGACTTCTACGCCGAGCAGCTCGAGCGGACCCCCGAGGACGACTTCGTCCGGCGCGAGCGCGCGGTCGTGGCCAAGCAGCTGCAGCGCTGGGAGCTGGTCCTCGCGGACCTCGACCGCCTCCTGGCCAAGGAGCGGGAGCCCGTCAACGAGTTCGTGCGCACCCAGGCGCTGAACAACCTCGGCAAGTACGAGGAGGCGCTGGCGCAGGCGCGATCGACCCTCGAGCGCTGGCCAGAGCAGCGCAAGACGCGCCTCCTCGCTGCGACGCTCTTGTTCAGGCTGGGCGATTTGCCCGCAGCCAAGGCCTACCTCGAGGAGGTCCAGCGGGGCCACCACGACGAAACCGCCCTGGAGGCGCGCCGCATCCTGACGCAGATGGAGGCGCGCGGCTATTAGCGCCTGGCCGCGCTCAGGCCCGCCGGTAGAGGTGCACCTGCCACTTGCTGAGCGGCGAGGCCCCGCTGCTGCGGAAGCGCGCCAGGGCCGCGCGGGCGTCGAGGCCCTCGGCGAAGGTGTAGGGCAGCCCGCCCTGCTCCTCGACCGCGGCGTAATCCACCAGCTGGCGGGAGAGGTCCGCGCGACGCTGGTCGAAGGGGACCCACTCGCTGCTCCCCAGCTCTCCCGCGTAGGTGTAGCCGGACACGTCCTCGGCCAGCCCCGCGATCCGGGCGAGCGAGTACTGGTAGGAGATCTGCAGCAGCACGGGCGCGCCCGGCACGAGCAGCTCGCGCGCTCCGCGCAGGACCTCGCGCCGCCAGTCGAGCCCGTCCCCGCTGCGGCTGGCGGGCGGGTTGGCGACCAGGAAGTCGAGGCGCCCCCGCAACCCCTCGAGCGCCGCCCGACCCGCGGGGTCGCGGACCCGGAAGGAGTCAGCGACGAAGACCTGGACCTCGTCCGCCACGCCGTTGCGGGCGGCGTTGGCCCGAGCGATCGGCACGTCGCGCGGGTCGAGCTCGAGCCCGAGCACGCCCTCGACGGCGGGGATCCGCGCGGCGGCGACACAAAGCGCGCCGACCCCGCAGCCCCAGTCGACCCCCCGCCCGGCGAAGAGCCCGGCGTGCTCGGCCAGGGTCTCGAGCGTCACGCGGCTGGCCGGGGTGATCGCCTGGCGAGCGGCCGGGACCTCGAGCTCGAGCTCGCCCAGGGGACCGGCGTCCAGGCGGCACAGCTCGAGCGCCTCCTCGCTGGGCTCGCTCACGAGGGGCTCTCCAGCAGGGAGCGCGCCAGGGGCCGGAGCGCAGCGAGGGCCTCTTCGCTAACCCCGTTGGAGTCGGCCGTCTGCAGCACGTGCCGGGTCTGGGCGGCCCAGTCGGGCTCGGTCGCGACCACGACCAGCGCGTTCAGCCAGTAGGAGTTGGCGACCCAGGCCAGGTAGTCGTGGTCCTGGTCCGCGAGCCGGCGCTGGTGCTTCCGGCTGGGGTCCACCAGCCAGGCGTCGAGGGTGGCCATCAGACGCGCGGTGGTCTCGCGCTCGAAGGGGTCGTCGCTGGGTCGCAGGGCCCCGGCCGCGACCGCGCAGGCCCGGGTGGCGTGGGCGCAGATCAGCCGCCCGCAGGCCTCGAGGGCCCCGGCTAGCTCGGCCAGCGAGCTGGCCGGCGCCGGCGCGCCCTCGCCCAGGGCCGCGCGCGCGAGGGGAAGCCCCAACCGGGCCGCGAGCTCCAGCGCCCCCGCCTCGACCTCGCCCGCGCGCAGGCGCGCGACGAGGAGCTGCCGCGACGCGCTGGGGTCGCCGGCGGAGGCGTCGCGCTCGAGCGCTCTGCGGGCTGGATCGGCCATGGGACGAGCTTCTCACGCCCAGCCGACGCTCAGCGGGCGTCGGGCGGCCGCGAAGAGCGACGGGTGCCCAGCTCGACCCGGCCCTTCCCGCGCAGCCGGACCACGCGCCGCTGGACCCGCTCGTAGGGCTCGCCGGGGTTGAACCAGGTCGTGACGAGGGCGGTCGTCCAGGTGCTGGCGCGGTGTTCGTCCTCCGCGAAGTAGTCCAACCACAGCCGGCAGGGACCCAGGGGCGCCCCGACCAGGCGCGCGTAGCGTTCGGGCCCGAATCCGTCGCGCACGTCGCGGGTCAGCTGCCCGTGCGGCGAGACGCGCTGGCCGTAGTAGCAGTGCTTGAAGGTCTGCGCCTCCTGGACGTGGAGGTCGAGGTCGGTCCCGACCGTGTTCCACTCGACCGAGACCAACCAGTCGATCTCGGCGCCGTCCCGGCTGCGGCGCAGCTCCTGCAGGCGCGCCGCCACGTAGCCGTAGGCGCGCAGCAGGTCCTTGCGGCGCAGCAGGAAGCCAATGAACTCGGTCAGGTAGGGCTCCCGCTCCGCGAGGCGGAAGCAGCCCGAGAGGGCGAGCTCGTAGTGAAGGAGCGCCAGGTCGTAGCAGCCCAGCCCCTCGAGCGAGCGCGCGAGGCCGACGTGCGCGGGCCCCTCCGCGTCGGGCCAGCGCGCCAGGCGGCCGAAGGCGCCCCAGCTAGCCGCGTAGTCCTCCCAGGCCAAGGCCTGGTAGCCGAGCTCCCAGGCGCGCGCCTGCGAGCCGGGGTCGCGCTCGGCCAAGCAGGCCAAGAGTCGGACCGCCCGCCCTGGGCGGTCCCTGCGCTCGCGCTCCGCCCGCTCGAGCAGCTGGTCCGCGTCGGCCGGCGCCGCAAGCTGGCGACGCTGCCCGAGGCGAGGGCGCGGGGTGACGACGAAGGCCGAGTCCGGCCAGCGCTGGACCTCGACCAGGAGGTCCTGGCGGAGCAAGTCGGCGTAGCGCGCCAGGAAGCGCCCGCGGGGGGAGAAGGTCTGCTCGTCCGCCCGCTCGAGCAGTGCGCTGGCGCTGTCCGAGCGAATCCGAGCCGCGTCGGCCGCGGCGGTCTCCGGCTGGATCCCGAAGCGGCGGTAGTCCGCCTCGCTCTCGAGCATCACGAAGGAGCAGGTCCGGCGCGCGAGCCGGAAGTGGCGCGCGTAGGCCAGGGTCGCCGGGCGCGGAACCCCGGCCAGGTCCTCGAGCTGGCAGGTCGCGACCTCCCCGTAGGCCCGCGGCGCGAGGGGCGAGCCGAGCGTCGCGCCGAGGGGCACCTCCAGCAGGCGACGCTCGAGCCCGCAGCGGAGGCTCAAGCGGAGCAGGGGTCGGCTGGGTCGCCCGCGGGCCACGACCTTCAGCGCTTGCCCCGCGTAGATCGCGCTCGGCCGGCCCGCCACCAGCACGTCGCTGGCGCCGGGGATCTCGGCCCCCTCGAGCTGCCAGGGCAGGCTGCGGTGCGCGCGGCCCAGCTGCTC
>CALDQK010001038.1 GCA_937911525.1 uncultured bacterium | reverse complement strand
GGCTCGGGCTGGCGGACGCCTCGCTCGACGAGGGAGGCGCGCTCACGCGGCTCCAGCCCAGCGCGCCCACTCCCAGCGCGCCCAGGGTCAGCAGCGCCGCCACCCCCTGCGGCAGGAGCGCCCGCGCAGACCACTCCTCGGCGCCCCTCGCGGCCAGGGCGGCGTCCAGCTCGGCCAGGCTCGCGAAGCGCTGGGCGGGGTCCTTGGCCAGGCAGCGCAGGAGCACCCGCTCCAGCCAAGCCGGCGCCTCGGGGCGCAGCCTGCGGCAGGGAGCGGGCTGCGCGTTCTGGGTCGCGAGCACCACCTCCACGAAGCTCTCGGCTTCGATCGGCGCCTCGCCGGTCAGCGCCTTGTAGAGGGTCGCGCCGAGGGAGTAGACGTCGGTCGCGGGGCCGACCTCGTCGAGCCGTCCCGCGGCCTGCTCGGGGGACCAGTAGCCAGGCGTGCCCTGGATCGCGCCCTCGCGGGAGAGCTGGATCGAGGCCAGGACCTCGAGGTCCTTGGCGAGGCCGAAGTCGGTCAGGACGTAGCGACCGTCCTCAGCGACCCAGAGCACGTTGTCGGGCTTGACGTCGCGATGCAGGATCCCCGCCGCGTGGGCCGCGCCCAGCGCGGCGCAGAGCTGACGCCCCAGGTCGAGCACCCCCTCGAGCGGCAGCGGTCCTTCGCTCAAGCGCTCCCCGAGGGTCTCGCCTTCGATCTTGCGCATCGCGAACCAGGGGACTCCTTCTGCCTCGCCTGCGTCCAGGACCTGCATCAGGCCAGGGTGGCTGAGTCGGGCCAGAGCAGCGACCTCACGCTGGAAGCGCCGCCGCTGGACCTCGTTCGCGTCGCGCCCCGCCGAGAGGACCTTGATCGCGACCTCCTGGCCCGTCTCGGGCGCGGTCGCCGAGTAGACGACGCCGTGGGCGCCCCGCCCCAGCACGCCGCTGACCTCGAAGCGGCCGAAGCGGCTCACCCGAACACGTATCCGTGCAGCGTGACCCACACCACGTAGCGGCCGCACTTGCCGATGGTCAGCCAGAGGGTGCAGCTCGCCAGGGGCAGGCGGGCCAGCCCGGCGCCCAGCGGGAGGGCGTCGCCCACGACCGGCAGCCAGGCCAGGATCAAGGTCGGGGGCCCGAAGCGCTCGATCCGCTCGCGCGCCCGCTCCAGCTCTTCGGGGGAGCGCTTGGCCTGGAGGCGCTCCCCCAGCCGCCCGCCGCGCGAGATCGCCCAGCCGATCGCGAACAGGGTCAGGGCGCCCGCCACGTTGCCGAGGGTCGCCGCGAGCACGCAGCCCCAGGGGTCGGCCCCCGCCTCGAGCAGCAGGCTCAGCACGGGCTCCGAGGGGAAAGGCAGGATTCCGCCCGCCAGGAAGGCCGCGAAGAAGAGCCCCAGGAGACCCCAGGTCGCGAGGCTGGCCGGGTCCATTACGCGCTCGCCTTGCGGCTCGGGCGCGGAGCGCGTTGTAATGCGCGCCTGCTTCCTCTAGCCCCAACCGGGAGACGCACCGTGTTCACGCCGCTCAACCTCCGCAAGTGGGTCGACGACAACCGCCACCTCTTGCAGCCGCCAGTCAGCAACAAGGCCGTATGGGTGGACGAGCGAGACACGATCGTCATGGTCGTCGGCGGCCCCAACGCGCGCAACGACTACCACGTCCAGGACACCGAGGAGTTCTTCTATCAGGTGCAGGGCGACATCACGCTGCGGATCATTCACCCCGACACGGGCAAGCCGCACGACGTGATCCTGCGCGAAGGGGAGATCTACCTGCTCCCCGCTGGCGTGCCCCACTCGCCCATGCGACCCAAGGACACGATCGGGCTCGTGATCGAGCAGAAGCGCCCCGAGGGGAGCAAGGACCGGCTGCGCTGGTACTGCGACGAGTGCGGGGAGATGGTGCACGAGGCGCACTTCACCCTCGAGAACATCGCGGTCGACCTGAAGCGGATCATGGAGCAGTTCTGGCAGGACGACGGCCTGCGCACCTGTGACGCCTGCGGTCACAGGGTCGAGCAGCCGGGAGACGCCCAGCCCCCTGCGCCGGCGGCGAGCTAGCGATGCTCAAGGTCGACATTCACACACACATCCTCCCCAAGACCTGGCCCGACCTGCGCGAGCGCTACGGCTACGGCGGCTTCATTCGCCTGGACCACCTCGAGACGGGGTGCGCGCGCATGATGATGGACGAGCGCTTCTTCCGCGAGATCGAGCCCAACTGCTGGGACCCAGGGACGCGCCTCGCCGACTGCGACCAGCACGGCGTGGACGTGCAGGTCCTCTCGACGGTCCCGGTGATGTTCAGCTACTGGGCCAAGCCGCAGGACACGCTCGACCTGAGCCGAATGCTCAACGACCACCTCGCCGAGTGCGTGGCGAGCGACCCACAGCGCTTCGTCGGGCTGGGCACGCTCCCGCTCCAGGCGCCGGACCTGGCCTGCCAGGAGCTCGAGCGCTGCGTGAAGGAGCTCGGCCTGCCCGGGATCGAGGTCGGCAGCCACGTCAACGACTGGAACCTCGACGCGCCGGAGCTCTTTCCGGTGTTCGAGAAGGCCGCCGAGCTGGGCGCCGCGGTGTTCGTGCACCCCTGGGACATGATGGGCAAGGACCAGATGCCCGACTACTGGCTGCCCTGGCTGGTGGGCATGCCGGCCGAGACCAGCCGCGCGATCTGCAGCATGATCTTCGGCGGCGTGTTCGAGCGCCTGCCCCAGCTGCGCTGCGCCTTCGCCCACGGCGGCGGCTCCTTTCCGGCCACGATCGGGCGCGTCCAGCACGGCTTCGACGTGCGCCCCGACCTGTGCGCGGTCCGAAACGACGTCGCCCCGCGCGAGTATCTGGGCAAGTTCTGGATCGACAGCCTGGTCCACTCGGAGCCCGTGCTGCGCTACCTGGTCGAGCTGATCGGCAGCAAGCGGATCGCGCTCGGCACCGACTACCCCTTTCCCCTCGGCGAGCTGAGCCCCGGCAAGCTGATCGAGTCGAGCGACCTGCCCGACGCGACCAAGGAAGACCTGCTGGCCAACGCCGCCCTCGAGTGGCTCGGCCTCGACAAGGAGCAGTTCCAGCGGTGAGCGACTACCCCGCCGGCCTCGAAGGGGCCCAGCAGCTCGACGCGGCCGACCCGCTCGCGAGCTTCCGCGAGCGCTTCGAGCTCCCCCCCAGCCCCGCCCACGACGACGGGCGCCCCGCGATCTACCTCTGCGGCAACTCGCTCGGGCTCCAGCCCAAGGCGCTGCGAGCCGAGCTGAACCAGGAGCTCGACGACTGGGCGCGGCTCGGCGTCGAGGGCCACTTCGAGGCCGAGCACCCCTGGTACTCGGCCCACGCCCCCCTCGCGGAGCCCGTGGCGGCGGTCGTCGGCGCCCTGCCCCACGAGGTGGTCGTCATGAACAGCCTGACGGTCAACCTGCACCTCTTGCTGACCAGCTTCTTCCGACCCGAGGGCGAGCGGCGCAAGCTGGTGATCGACGGGCCGACCTTCCCCAGCGACGTCTACGCGGCCAAGAGCCAGCTCCGCTGCCACGGCCTCGGCGCCGAGGACCTGCTCGTGTTCGCCCCGCGCGAGGGCGAGGAGGTCCTGCGCATCGAGGACGTGCTGGAGCGGATCGAGCGCGAAGGCCAGCAGATCGCGACCCTCCTGCTGAGCGGGGTCAACTACTACACCGGCCAGCTGCTGGATATCGGCGCGATCACGGCGGCCGCCCACGCCCAGGGCTGCCTGGTCGGCGTGGACGCTGCCCACGGCGCGGGCAACGCGGACCTCCGCCTGCACGAGTGGGGCGTCGACTTCGCCTGCTGGTGCCACTACAAGTACCTCAACTCGGGACCGGGGGCGCTGGCGGGCGCCTTCGTGCACGAGCGACACCTCGGGCGCGGCGGGGCGGAGGACTTCGCCGCCTTCAAGGCGCGCCCGCGCTTCGAGGGCTGGTGGGGGAACGACCCCGAGACCCGCTTCGAAATGGGCGGGGACTTCGTCCCGGTCAAGTCGGCCGACGCCTGGCAGCTGAGCAACCCGCCGATCCTGGCCCTGGCGCCGGTGCGCGTCTCGCTGCGCCTCTTCGCGGAGGCCGGCATGGAGCGCCTGCGGGCCAAGTCCAAGCAGCTGACCGGCTACCTCGAGCACCTGATCGACGGCCTGAGCGCCGAGTCGTTCACGGTGATCACCCCCCGCGACCCCGAGCGGCGCGGCTGCCAGCTCTCGATCCTGGCCCACGACCAGCCCGAGGCGCTCTTCAAGCGGCTGCAGGCGGCGGGCGTGATCTGCGACTTCCGCCGGCCCAACGTGATCCGGGTCGCCCCGACCCCGCTCTACAACACCTTCGAGGACTGCTGGCGCTTCGCGCAGGTCCTGGGCGAGGTCAGCGGGTAGCAAGAATCACGCGTAGCAAGTCACCCGCCTGGCTCCTAGAATGGCGGGGTGAGCGTGCGCAACGTCAGCCATTTCCTCGAGCGGGTCGCCAGCGGGGTCGACGAGCAGACCTTCGTCGCAGAGCTCGTCGACTACGTGCTCGTGCAGGTCGACGCCTCGGCCGGGAGCGTCGGCGCCGGCGACGCCGAGGTCACCGCCAAGATCGACCCCGGCATGATCCGCCGCCAGGCGGAGAGCTCGCGCGACACGACCGTGCACAGCCTGCCGCGCGGCGAAGAGCCGATCACGGTCGGGCGCGTGCCGACCAGCGGCGTGCAAATCCTGCACAGCAGCGTCTCCAAGCTGCACGCGCAGCTGACCTGGCAGGGCGAGGAGCTGATGGTCGAGGACCTCGGCTCGACCAACGGGACCTGGGTCAACCGGGTCAAGCTCGAGCCCAACGACCCGCACCGGGTGCGCCCCGACGACACGCTCCGCTTCGGCCAGGGTGACGCCTACCTCGTCATGACGCCGAAGGCCTTCTTCAACTACCTGAACATGCTTCGCCGCTTCGGGATCTGACCGATCCCTTCGCAGCACTAGAGGCGCTCCTGCGGCGCGACCCCGGCGATCGGGGTCTAGCAGGACGCGCGCCGGCGGGGACCCTGGAGCGCGCGGCGCGCTCGCTCCTCTCGGCGCGGGCCACCTGCGTGGTGAGTGGGTTCGCCGTCCCGACAGCCAGCGGGCTGCGCCCCGAGAGCGACGGGCCGCCCGGCGCGGTGGCCCTGGCGCGCGCCCTGCGAGGGGTCGGCGGGAGCGCGTTCGTGCTCTGCGATCCGCCCTCGGCCCCCCTCTTCGTCGCCCTGGGCGAGGAGCCCGAGGTCGCGGACTGGGAGCCTGGTGACCCCGCGGCCGCGCGCCTCCTGGGCGGTCGAGCGCTGAGCCACGTGGTCGCGGTCGAGCGCCCCGGGCGGACCGCGGCGGGGGACTACCGCTCGATGCGCGGGGCGAAGCTCGAGGCGGCGGCGCTCGACGAGCTCCTGCTCGCGGCCGAGGCCGCGGGGGTCGAGCGCGGCGCGATCGGCGACGGGGGCAACGAGGCGGGGCTGGCGGGTCTGCTGGGCGAGGGCCTGAGCCTCGACCCCCGCTGCGCGACGGTCGTGGGGGCGGACTGGGCGCTGGGCGCTGGGGTGAGCAACTGGGCGGCCTACGCCCTGGTCGCCGCCATGGGGCGCTTGGCGGGCGCCGACCTCCTCCCCTGCGAAGAGGAGGCTCGCGCGGACCACGAGGCGATCCTCGCAGCGGGCGCGGTGGACGGGGTCCTGGGCGAGCCGGTCCTGAGCGTGGACGGCCAACCCTGGGAGGAGACGGCGGGGCTCCTCGCGGCGGCCCGGGCCGCTATGATCGGCGCCCCCTGAGCGAGGTCGAATCGTGGCGGACTCCTTCGAAGGACCCGAAAAGAAGCTCGAGATCGCGGTCACTCCGGGCGCGCCCTCCCTGCGCAGCCTGGGCCACGCGTTCTGGCGCGAGGTCGTCGCGGCGGCCTCGGCGCAGGTCTTGAGCCAGATCGCGAACGAGGACTGCGACGCCTACTTGCTGAGCGAGTCGAGCCTCTTCGTGTGGGACGAGCGGCTGACGCTGATCACGTGCGGGCGGACGCGGATCGTGTCCGCGGCCGAGCACATCTTCACGCGCGTCTCGCCGGCGGACGTGGCCCTGCTCGTGCTCGAGCGCAAGAACGAGCACTTCCCCCGGCGTCAGCCGACCTCCTTCCGGGAGGACGCGCGCCAGCTCGCTGAGCGCTTGCCGGGCGTGGCGTTGCGCTTCGGGCGGGAGCACACCCACAGCGTGCGCCTGTTCCACAGCGCACGCGAGTACACGCCCGAGCCGGGCGACACGACGCTCGAGGTCCTGATGCACGGGATCTGCGAGGAGACCAGCCAGGCCTTCTCGACGGGCGACCTGGCGGAGGCCCGCGCGACCGGAGTGACGGAGGTCCTCGAAGGCTTTCAGGTCGACGACTTCGTGTTCGAGCCCGCGGGCTACTCGCTCAACGCGCTGCGGGGGCGGGACTACTTCACCTTCCACGTCACGCCGGAGCGCGTCGGCAGCTACGTCAGCTTCGAGACCAACGCCGACCTCGGCGGCGACCCCGAGCCGCTCGTGCGTCGGGTGGTCGAGATCTTCAGGCCCGAGAGCTTCGACGTGCTCAGCTTCGCCCCCGCCGGCTGCGAGGTGCAGGAGCCGAGCGTCGAGGGATACCGCCTGCGGCAGCGGGTGGAGGCGGGGGTGTGCGGCTACGCGGTGTCCTTCCTGCACTGGTACCGCCCGCCGCGCGAGCCTACGGGGCCGAGCGAGATCTCGCTCTAGGCTCGAGCCGCGCCTGTCAGGGCCATCGGCGACGCTGGGGTCGTCAGGAGGAGAGCATGAGCGCCGTGAGCCTCGGCAAGCGCAGCATTAGCCTGGAGACGGCCGCCAAGCGGCTGAGCAAGACCCTCGCCCCCTACGTGGCCGAGCCGCCCGAGAAGGCGCCCCACGTGCTGGACCCGCTCGACTACGCCTGGGGGCTCCATCGCAGCTACCTGCGCACCTACGCCCCCGCCGAGCCCGGGATCGAGGCGGTGCTGGTCGGCATGAACCCGGGCCCCTGGGGCATGGCGCAGACGGGGGTGCCCTTCGGCAGCCCGGACTACGTGCGCGACTTCCTCGGCCTGAGCGGCGAGGTCAAGGAGCCGGCCAACACGCACCCCAAGCGGCCGATCCTGGGGCTCGAGAGCCCGCGCACCGAGGTCAGCGGCCAGCGCCTGTGGGGCGGGATCGAGGCCTGCTTCGGCAGCCCGGAGGCCTTCTTCGCGCGCTTCTTCGTGCTGAACTACTGCCCCCTGGTGTGGCAGAACGAGCGCGGGGCGAACGTCACGCCGGACAAGCTCGGCAAGGACTACATGGCCGACTGCGCCGAGGCCTGCGACCTGCACCTGGCCCAGGCCCTCCAGCGCCTCGAGCCGCGGATCGCGATCGGCGTGGGCAAGTGGGCCGAGAAGCAGCTCGAGCAGGTCTGCGAGCGCTTCGAGCTCGACATCGAGGTCGGCACGATCCTGCACCCCAGCCCCGCGAGCCCGATCGCCAACCGGGGTTGGCTGGAGCGGGCCCGCGCCCAGCTCGAGGAGCTGGGCCACCCCTGGCCCGAGCCGAGCGCGTGAGCCGCTCGCCCTTTCACCTGGCCTTTCCGGTCACGGACCTCGAGGCGACCCGTCGCTTCTACGTGGAGGTCCTCGGCTGCCGGGTCGGTCGCGAGGCCGAGCGCTGGATCGACTTCGACCTCGAAGGCCACCAGCTCTCGGCGCACCTCGTCGAGGCCCTGAACAGCGCAGCGCACAACCACGTCGACGGCGACGGCGTGCCGATCCCCCACTTCGGGCTGGTCCTCGAGTGGGAGGCCTGGCACCAGCTCGCCGAGCGCCTCCGCGCCGCCGACGAGGTCGAGTTCATCCTCGAGCCCAGGGTCCGCTTCGCCGGCCAGCCCGGCGAGCAGGCGACGCTCTTCCTGCGCGACCCGAGCGGCAACGCGCTCGAGTTCAAGTCCTTCCAGGACCCCGCGCGCCTCTTCAAGAGCTAGGCGGCCGCCTCAGGAGTCGGCGCGGTAAGCGCGCTG
>CALDQK010001037.1 GCA_937911525.1 uncultured bacterium | reverse complement strand
GTAGTGACAACATCCTCTAGGACAGTAATCACAGCCCCCCCCAGGTCAACGCGGCGGGGGGTCGTCGAGCTCTTCGGTGCGGACCCAGCGGGCTTCGGTCCAGCGCCAGCCCTTGGCGCCGGCCTGGTCGACCGACTCCCAGTAGCCCGGGAGCCAGAAGAAGCCCTCGCGCTCGCGCTCCCAGCTCCCCGCGACCCAGTAGAACTGCGACTGCCCGCCGTCCCAGGCCCAGTGCCCTGGCTGCCAGAACACGTCGGTGCCTGGCTGCTTGAGGCGGACTTCCTCCTGGGGAGGAGGCGGCTCCTTGGTCACGAGCGAGGCGTTGCCGCCGCCGCCGCAGCCGACCAGGAGCGCGCCGGAGAGCAGGAGCGGGCAGAGGAGCTTGAGTCTCATTCCTTCACCTGAATGAAGCGGTAGGTCTTGCTCGGGCGGCCGTTGCTGCCGCGCACGACCACCGGTCCGCTGACGAGGGTCGCGGGGGCTGGGATCGGGAGCGAGATCGTGCGTCCGGTGGCGACCGCTTCGCCGCCGACCTGGACCGTCGAGTCGATCGCCGCGATCCCGACCCCGTCGATGGTGACCGAGGTCCCGCCCATGTTCTGGCCGTCGATCACGACCTGGGCTGGAGGCTGGGCGCGGATCAGCGCCACGAGCGGCGTCTCGTTGGAGGCGCCCGAGTAGATCGTGGCGACCGTCGCGCGCAGGTCGAGCACGAGCGGCTGGAGGCTCCCGACCGAGGTCGCGCCCGCGCTGAGCGAGACCGTAGCGTCGCCGGCGGGGGTGGTGCCGGGGACGTCGACCTCGATCAGGGCGGAGGTCTCGTTGCGCACGATCCCGGGCTTGCCGCCGAAGGTGACGGTCGTGCCGCCCGTGTAGTTGCGGCCGGGGATCTGGATCGTGTCGCCCCGCGCGCCGCTGAGGGGCGAGAGGCCGAAGGCCAGGGTGTCGGTCGGGTCCGGGTCGGGGGTCCCGCCCTGGGTGGTGAAGCGGAAGTTGATCGTCGCGTCGTCGAGGAGGTTGCCGGCCTCGTCCTGAACCGAGCGCTCGACCACGATCTGGTAGTCGCTGCTGGGATCGAGGCGCTGCTGGGGGCGGAGCCGGACGGTGAAGGGGTTGTCGAAGGAGTAGGCGCCCGCGACCTCACCCTTGGGCCCCACCAGCTTGAAGGCGTTCAGCTGCTGGCTGTCGATCGCCTCGCTGAAGCGGACGGTGACCTGCGTGCTCCGCGAGACGTTGGTCGACCCGGCGGCGGGGCTGGTCGAGCGGACGGTGGGCTTGATCCGGTCGGGCGGACGCGCAGCGACGGCGATGTCGCCCAGCGCGGTCGAGGTCGAGGTCGAGAGCACGAGCTCGGGCTGGAACTCGCTCCCCGGCTTGGCTGGGTAGGCGCGCACCAGGAACACGCCGTAGCTGTCGGGGACGCCCTGGATCTGGAAGGTGCCGTCGGGGCCCGTGGGATCGGAGACCCGGTTCCAGCAGGAGGCGCGGTAGCCCTCGACCGGGGTGCCGCCGGCCACGATTCGCCCGCTCAGGGTCACGCCTGTCTGGGTGTTGCGCGGCACCACGGCGTAGAGGGTGCCCTCGTTGACGCTCAGCTCGAAGCTCAGGATCGAGCCGGTCCCGACCGGCGCCACGTTGTCCTGAAAGCGCGTCCAGGTCCCCGTGGTGGTGTCGACCCGGTAGGCGTCGAAGGGCCCTGCCGAGGCGGGCTCGAGCATGGGGATCCGCAAGGTGGCCGCCGGGGTGAAGCTCACCTGGTGGGGCTCGACGAGATACGCCGCCCGCGGCTCGCCGGTCCCCTGGACGTTGGCCTTGACGGGGACCGGCAGGCGCGAAGGGCTGACCCCGACGACGCGGACCTCGACGTTGTTCGTGTTCGAGACCTGCGTCCCCGCGGCGAAGCTCAGGCTGACCCCGGGCAGCGCGTCGCCCGAGATCGTGGTCACCGTGGCGATCGTGGCCGCCACGTTGGCGGCGATCCCGCTCTCGAGCGAGGGCAGGTGGACGGGCCGCTCGAGGAAGCTCCCTGCGCTGTCGCCCGTGAAGGGGACCAGCAGCGTCGGCGTGGTGCGGGAGTCGCCCACCACCAACACCGAGTTCCCCGTCACGTTGGGGAGCACGATCCGACCGTCGATCTGGGTCTTCCCGCCGGCCTGGCCGCGGACCGTGACCGGGACGTCGCGCGCGAAGCTGTCCGTGTAGTCGCAGAGCAGGCCCGCCACCGCGGGCCCCTCGATCCGGACCGCGCCGCTCGGAGAGCTGCTCGAGCTCGACGAGCAGCCGTGCAGCGCCAGCCCGCCCAGGAGGGCGGCCCCGACGCAGGAGAAGAGTGCTGCGCTAGGCCTCACGGGCATGACGTTATCAGGATCCCAGGGAAAAATTGCGGGAGCTACTGGCCGGCCATCAGTCGGGCCAGCTCGAAGCGGCCCCCGACTCCGGTCTTGCGATAGACGCGGGTGAGGTGCACGCCGACGGGCGTGGCCG
>CALDQK010001036.1 GCA_937911525.1 uncultured bacterium | reverse complement strand
CTGCTGCAGCTTGGCCAGGCCCGCCTCGTCTCCCTCGAGCCAGCCGCCGGCCTTGTACTGGGTGGCGGTCACGAGCCCGGCGCGGGCCGAGTCGCCGACGCTCGACCACCAGCTGCGCATGCCCTCGATCAGGGTCCGCGCCTGGGGACGGGGGTCGTCCTCGTTCTGCAGCTCGCTGACCAGCTCCTGCAGGGTCCCGGACCCGACCTGGCGGGCGTTCTCCAGCGCTCGGACCGCGATCTCGGGGTCCGCCTGGTAGAGCGCGTCGAGGAGGTCGTCCGCCTGCTCGAGCTCGCCGGCCAGGAGCGCGTAGGGCTCGACCCAGTGGGCCCGCGCTCCGTCCCGGCTGAGCGTCTCGGCCTCGGCCAGCAGCTCGGCGTGGGGGCGGCGCGCCAGCTCGCGGGCGGTCAGGAGCTCCTGGAAGCTGCGGTGCCAGAAGCGGACCTGGGTGCCGCGCCCGTCGTGGGGAGCGAGGACTCCGCTCAGCTCGGCGATCTCGTCCAGGAAGGCCTCGGGTCCCGCGGCCCAGCGCTCGACCTGGGAGAGGCGCTTCCAGAGCTCTTCGTCCGCGCGCAGGCGCGCGGCGAGCTGACGCGCGCCGATCGAGAGCGTCTGCGCGGAGGTCAGCTGGTAGGCGGCCTTGGCGAGGGCGTCCAGGGCGCACTCGACGTCGCTCTCGATCTTGGGCGCGCCCTCGGGGCGGTGTAGCCCCGCCAGGAGCACGTCGAGGCCCTGCGCGTAGAGCTGGGCGCGGGTGTGGGGCCGCTCCGAGTAGGGGTCGTGTGCGCCGCGCTCGATCAGGAGCGCCACGATCACCAGCAGGAGCGGGGTCCGCGCGCTCTCGAGCAGCTCGGGCGTCAGCTCGGCGCCGCTCGGACCCTGGCCGCGCTGGCTGAACCAGCGCTCGAGGAACTCGCCGATCTGGCCGTCGTCGAGAGGGAGCAAGCGCGCGAGCTCGAAGCCGCCGGGGCGGCGGAGGCCGAAGGGGCGCGAGGTCACCAGCAGCGGGCTGGGCCAGCGGGCGGCGGTGACCTTGAGCAGCGAGCGGAGCTTCGCGCGCTCGGTCGCGGGGACCTCGTCCAGGCCGTCGAGCAGGAACACGACGCGGCCCTCCTCCGCGAGGCGCGCGACCAGCTCGCGCTCCTCGCTGGGCACGACGCTCAGCAGGACCTCGGGGCGCGGGTCGTCGGGGGGGAGCTCGAGCAGGCGCAGGTAGACCGGGCAGGGCGCGCTGGGCTCCGCGGCGAGCCGGAGGGCGAGGGATCGCAGCAGCGTCGTCTTGCCCGCGCCTGCGTCACCGACTACGACCCAGCGGCCCGGGCGGGCGTCGCGCGAATCGCGCAGCAGTTCGCGGGGGTCGAGGGTCTCGAGGCCCATCGACACCTCGAGGCTGCGCTCGACCGCGAAGCGGCGCAGCGGGAGGTCTTCGTTCAGGAAGATCCCGCCCAGGAGGTTGGTCTCGGCGCACTCGGCGGCCAGCGCCTGGCGCAGGCGCCCGGCACCAGGGGCGGCGCTCGGGGGCGGCGCCTCGGAGCGTTGCAGCGCTTCGAGCTCCAGGCCGAGGGCCTGCGCGACGCGCAGCAGGGAGCGCCGTCGCACGCGACCGCCGCGCTCGATTCGGCGCAGGGTCTGGACGTCGATGACGGCCCGACCGGCGAGGCCGTCCTGGGTCCAGCCGCGTTCTTCCCTAAGCGAGCGGACCCGCTCGCCGTCCGGCAGCACGCTCATGAGGAGTGAATCTCGGGGGCCCGCTTCGCGGGCCTCGTCGCCTGCGGCGACACGAAGTGCGCTCGGACAGGCCTGCATGAGCCTGGAGGTTCTTGGCTCCTCGGCCTGTCCTGCCGACTTCGACCCATCGGCCGAACTCTATCTCAGGGCAGGTCCATTCTCCACTCAGCGACAATCGGATTTCAGAGCGCCCACAGAGTCAGCGCGCCGAGCAGGCCTCGATCTCGGCCGGCGCCGCGAGGTCACGGCGGAAGAGGCGCTCGAGCAGGGCTTCCTGCTGCCGCGCGGCTTGGGGCTCGCTCAGCTCGTCGTGGAGGAGCTTGTCGCTCAGCTCGGCGGCCTTGATCCCCGAGATCATGGCGCGCAGGACTCCGTGGCGACGAGCGGCGCCCGTCGCGTCGCCGAGCAGGAAGTAGCCCGAGCCAGCGCAGCGGGGGGCGTCGAGGCCGAGCTGGCTGCCCAGCCAGCGACCTCGCCCCGCGGCGTCGAGGGTCAACTCGGCGACCACGGGGCCGAGCTCGGTGTCGACGCCCACGATCCGGCCCGAGCGGCGGAGCATGGCGCGCTTGGCGTGGCAGGGGCGGAGCACGTTCACGCCGAGGGCGGCGGCCTTCTGCAGGAGGAAGCGCTCCAGGGGCCCCCAGCGCGGGCGGATGGCCCGGGTCAGGCGGCGGGAGCGGCGCTCGTCCCAGGCGACGTGGGCGCCGGGCGAGCCCAGGAGTCCGCGCGCCTCGACCTCGGCGAGCAAGCCGAGGTGCCAGAGCAGGGTCTCGACGCCGGGCTCGAGCGGGGCGGCGGGGCTGAAGGCCCCGCTGCCCCGCGGGGCCTCGACGAGGGCCGTGCTGAGGTCATGGCGCGCTGCCCAGATGGCCGCTGCGCAGCCTCCAGGCCCTGTCCCCACGATCACGAGGTCGTGGGCGTCCTCCAGCCTGCGCATGTGTCTCCTCGCCTCGACCGATCCAGCGCTAGCCTCCAAGAGGCTGCGTTCTCAGGGAGGCCGCTGCTACGGGCTGGACGGGGAACTAGAGGGAACTTCGCGCTAAGTGCACGGCGCAGAGCCGCTTCGGGGCCCGCCCGGGGGCCTGGGCGGGCGCGCGGAGCCAGGGAGTCAGCCCCTCAGGGCCTCGCCCTCCGCTTTGTCACGATCTGCTGGAGCGAGACTACTTGGCCTGAGGCGCCGGCAGGCGCTCGGCCTCGGCGGCCGCGGCCTCCTGGCTGCGCTGCGCGACCCACTCGGGGTCGAGCTCGCCCCACACCTCGGCCTCCTCCAGCTGGAACACCGAGCTGAGCGGGGCCAGCGAGACGACCGTCGGCTGCGGGTTCTCCTGCTCGTCGAACTCCATGTCGACGTTCCAGGCGGTGCGGCTGCCGACCTTGAGCTTGAGCCAGCCGCGCGCGCTGCGGGTCAGGGTCAGCTTGACGGAGTTGCCCTTGCGCACGCTGGCCTTGGGGTTGGCCGTCAGCACGCCCGGCATGCGGCGACTGGGGGCCTTGCCGGTCAGGCGCAGCAGGGTCGCGCAGGGGAGGTCCACGATGATCCCCGCGTTCTTGCGCGCCTCGGCGTCGATCTTGAGGTTGACCAGGTCGCCGTAGGCGAAGCCGGCCGCGCAGAGCAGGCCCTGCCACTGACCCGCGCCCGGGGGCGCGAGCAGCACGTTGAGGTTGGGGCGGCGCCGGTTGCGCTCGCCGATCTTGAGCTCGACCTTGAGCAGGCCCGGCTTGAAGCGGGCCTGCAACGCCACGATCCCGCTGACCTCCATGGCCTGGGTCTCGGCGAGGTGCTTGACCTTGGCGGCGGCGTGGAGCTTCTTGTCGGGGGCCCAGTCCAGGAGCTGGTCGGCGTCGGTGAAGTCGTAGACCAGGGTCACCCGCCCCTTGCGCTCCTTCTTCTCCTTGGCGTGGAAGAGGGCCATGGTGTCAGCGGCGATCTGGGCCTGGCGGGCGCGCACGTAGGCCGCCTTGAGGGCGGCGAACTGGTCGCGGTAGGCCTGGGTCGCGCAGAGCGCGGGGTCGAGCTGCTTGATCCCCGCCAGCACGGCCTCGGGCTGGGCGTCGGGCGCCAGCAGCGGCTGGAGCGCCGCCAGGGCGCGGGCGTCCATGACCTTGGCGCGGGCCTGGCGGATCCGCTCCTCCAGCTCGGCGTCGGCCGCGCCTCCCGCGGCGCGGAAGCGGGTGTAGGCGAGCTGGGCGACCTCGGGCAGCTCGCGGAGCAAGAAGAGCAGCACGTTGGCGCGCCCCTGGGCGGGCGGGAGGACCCAGCTCTGGAGCTCGCTCGGCTGGAGCTCGCGCAGGTGCAGGGGGCGCGGTTCCTGGGCGTCGCGCGGCTGGAAGCTGCCGCTGAGGGCCTGGGGGTCGAAGTCGACGTAGCGACCCTCGACGCTCCCGCCGGCGCGGAGGGCGAAGCTCAGGCTGGCCTGCTTGGGGAGCGACTCGCAGCGGCGGCGGAAGGCGCCGAGCGCCTTGTCGAGCTGCTCGACGTCCTCGCCCAGCGTCCGCAGCTGGCCCGCGAAGGGCTTCAGGGCGGCGTCGCCCTGCGCTTGCTGAACGCGCCGGCGAGCGCCGGCCAGGTCGCCGCGCAGCAGCGCCGCGTCGATCTCGCCCTGGAGCGCGTCCCAGCGCGCGCGCGCGGCGGCGCGCTCGATCGCCTCCAGGCGGGTGCGGGCCCGGGTCACCAGCCCGGCGGGGAGGTGCTTCAGGCGCTCGGCGACGCGCGCCTTGGCCCCCGGCTCGGCGTTGCCCGCCTCGAGCGCGGTGAGGTCGGTCTCGACCAGGAGGCTGATCTGGCGCCGGACGCGCCCCTCCATGGTGGACAGGGTCTCCTCCAGGCCAGCGCCGCCGCGCTTGCCCCAGGTCTCGCGGAAGGTCTGGATCAGCTGCAGCGCGTCGCCGACCGAGCCGCCGTTCTGGAGCTCCAACACCTGCTTGCTGAGGGTGTCGAGCGCGCGCGTGACCTGGCGCTCGCGGGCCTCACCCAGGCTGGCCAGGCGGACCTCGGCCTGGCTGGCGTAGCCCGTGCCGGGGAAGCGGTTCACCACCGCCTGGAAGAGCTCGCGCTGTCCGGTGATGTCCTCGGGCTTGTCCTTGGCGTAGGCCACGGCCTGGTCGTAGAGCGCCTTGGCGGCGCGCAGGCTGGCGTCGCCGCCCGAGCCGCTCGACTGGCTGGGCTTGGGGCTGACGCGGGTCGGACCCTCGGGGCGGCTGGGGGGCGGCTTGACCGCGACCTGGCTGGTGGAGGGCGTAGGGGCCGGACCCGGCTCGGGGTCCTCCTCGCCGCCGCCGCCAATGAAGGCGAACACGAGCGCGAGCACGACCAGGAGCGCGACCGCGCCGGCGATCGGGGCCGGAGCGCCGCCGCGACGGGCGCGGGGGCGCGGGGCGCTCGGGCCCTCGCCGCCGCTCGCCTCGCCGCGGGCCTGGGACAGGCGCTCCATGAAGGCCCGCATGCTCTCCAGGCGCTGGGCGCGGTCCTTGATCACCATGTCGGCGATCAGGCGCCGGTAGGGCCCGGGGAGCTCTGGCAGGGCCTCGTCGAGGTCGGGGAAGGGCTGCTTGACCTGCTTGAGCAGGATCGCGCGCGGGGTGTCGCCGTCGAAGGGCGGCTCGCCCTTGATCATGGTGTAGAGCGAGATCCCGAGCGAGTAGACGTCGCTGCGCGGGTCGATATCGGTCCGCCCCAGGGCCTGCTCGGGGGAGCAGTAGTAGGGCGTGCCCTCGGTCATGTCGGCCTTCTCGCCCGTGCCCGCCACCTGGCTGGGCTTGGCGAGGCCGAGGTCGCAGAGCTTGGCCTGCCCCTCGCCCCAGAGGATGTTCTCGGGCTTCACGTCGCGGTGGACGAGGCCAGCCTGGTGCGCGTGCTCGAGGGCCCGGGCCACCTGCTCGGTCACGTCGAGGGCCTTCTCCCAGGGGAGCGGGCCCTCCTCGTCGATCACGTCGGCCAGCGAGGCGCCGGCGACGAACTCCATCACGAAGTAGTAGAGGCCCTCGGCCTCGCCCGCGTCGATCGCGGCGACGACGTTCTCGTGGTTGAGCTTGGCCGCGGAGCGGGCCTCCTCGAGGAACTTGGCCACGTAGGCCTCGTCCCGCGAGAGGCGGCGGGTCAGGACCTTGAGCGCGACCAGGCGGTCCATGGAGATCTGGCGGGCGCGGTAGACGACGCCCATGCCGCCGCGACCCGCCTCGCCCTCGATTCGGTAGCCGGGGATCACCTCGGGGTCGAGGGCGGCCTGCACACGCTCCGCCTGCTCGGCGGTCAGCTTGCCGGCGGCCTCGAGGGCCTCCCGCACGCTTTGACCGTCCTCGAGGTTGTTCAACGCCCGCTCGACGCTGCCCTCGGAGACGAGGTCCAACTTGACGGCGAAGAGGGCGAAGAGCGCGTCCTGTGCCTCGGGGGGCGCGTCGCTCATCGCGAGCACTCTACTCGCTCGGTCGCTTGGGCCGAAGTCCGTCGGGGCAGTCGAGGCGTGGAAGGGGGGTCAATCTGGCAGGAGTTGCCCGGCGCTAAGTCCCTGTCTTGTCGACAACGCAGGCGAGAGATCGGAGACCTGCGGCGCTAAGTGCTTACGAATCGGTTGTTTGGTTGATTGGGCTGTGCTGCGGCCCTGCGCTTGCACTCCGTCTCAGCGGACCTGGGGAAAGGAGCGAGGCATGCTGAACCAGACATATCCACTCGGACGACTCTTCGGCGTCGAGGTCAAGGCCCACGCCAGCCTCCCCTGGCTGCTCGGCCTGCTGGCCGTGGTCGGACTGATCGCGGGCGGACCCGGGGCCGTGCTCGGGGGGGCCTTCGTGGTCCTCGGCCTGATCCTGAGCGTGACCCTCCACGAGCTGGGTCACATCGGCGCGGCCAGCCTGTTCGGCAACCGCACCCGCGGGATCACCCTGACCCCGATCGGCGGCGTGGCCACGCTGGAGCGCGAGGCGCAGACCCCCAAGGAGGAGGCGGTCGTCGCCCTGGCTGGACCCGCGGTGAGCCTGATGCTCGCCGGCCTGGCCGCGATCCCGCTGGTCGCCTTCGGGCCCTCCCTGGTGGCGGAGTGGTTCCTGCGCATGAACCTGATGCTCGCCCTCTTCAACCTGATCCCCGCCTACCCCATGGACGGCGGGCGCGTCCTGCGGGCCGCCCTGT
>CALDQK010001035.1 GCA_937911525.1 uncultured bacterium | reverse complement strand
GGTCTTCACGAAGCGGCGCGCGGCGAAGGGGCTGCGGTCCACGTGGCTCTCGGCCGCGAAGTTGACCACCGCGGTCGGCTGCTCCTCCGCGAAGATCTTGCCGACCACCTCGGCCGAGGCGATGTCGCCTTCGACGAAGCGATAGCGCTCGTCGGCCTCGAGCTCCTGGTCGTTCTCGCGCCGCCCCGAGTAGGTCAGGGCGTCGAGGTTGACCAGGCGCTCGACGCTCGGGTCCTGGAGCGCGCGGCGGAGGAAGGCCGAGCCGATGAACCCGCAGCAGCCGGTGACGAGGAGGCGCATGGTGAGCTCCTAGCTCTTCTTGGCGTCGATGCGCGCGCGGAAGTCCGCGATCGTGCGCTTGAAGCCCTCGATCCGACTCATGGAGGGCGCCCAGCCGAGCAGGTCGCGGGCGCGCTGAATGTCGGGGCGGCGGACCTTGGGGTCGCCGGGAGGCAGGGGCAGGAAGCTGAGCTCGCTCTTGGACTCGGTCAGCTCGATCACCTCGTTGGCGACCTGCAGGAGCGAGACCTCGTCGGGGTTGCCGATGTTGACCGGCTCCCAGACGTCCGACTCCAGCAGGAGCGCGATCCCGCGCACCAGGTCGCTGACGTGGCCGAAGGAGCGGGTCTGCTTGCCGTCGCCGTAGACCGTGAGCGGGTCGCCGCGGAGGGCCTGGCTGATGAAGTTCGGCAGGGCGCGGCCGTCGTCGAGCTGCATCCGCTCGCCGAAGGTGTTGAAGATGCGCACGATCCGGGTCTCGACCCCGTGGACCCGGCGATAGGCCATGGTGAGGGCCTCGGCGAAGCGCTTGGCCTCGTCGTAGACCCCGCGGATTCCGATCGGGTTGACCCGGCCCAGGTAGCTCTCGGGCTGCGGGTTGACCTCGGGGTCGCCGTAGACCTCGCTGGTCGAGGCGGTCAGGAAGCGGGCCTTCTTGGCCTTGGCCAGGCCGAGGGCGTTGTGGGTGCCCATCGCGCCGACCTTCATGATCTGGATCGGCAGGCGCTCGAAGTCGGCGGGGCTGGCGGGCGAGGCGAAGTGCAGCACGTGGTCGACGGGTCCGTCGACCTCGATGTAGCGGGTCACGTCGTGCAGGACGAAGCGGAACCCGTCCTCCTGCTCGAGGTGCGCGATGTTGTCGCGGCTGCCCGTGAGGAGGTTGTCGATGCAGATCACTTCGTGGCCCTGGGCCATGAAGTGATCACAGAGGTGGCTGCCGATGAATCCGGCGCCACCGGTGATCACGGTGCGAGGCATGGAGGTCCTTCCCTGGTGTTAGCGGGCCTAGCCGTTCAGCCGCCGCCCGCGCCCGATCCCGTAGTACTCCAGGCCGTGCTGCTCGACGCGCATCGGATCCCAGATGTTGCGACCGTCGAAGACCAGGGGCTGGCGCATCTTGGCGGCGACCTGCTCCCAGTCCGGCTTGCGGAACTCGTTCCACTCGGTCACCAGCGCCAGGGCGTCGGCGCCGTCCAGCGCCTCGTAGGCGTCTTCGACGTAGGTGATCGAGTCGCCGAGCTCGGCGCGGGCCGTCTCGTGGGCGACGGGGTCGTAGGCCGTGACCGTGGCGCCCTCCTCGAGGAGCGCGCGAATGATCGTGAGCGAGGGGGCCTCGCGCATGTCGTCGGTGCGCGGCTTGAAGGCCAGGCCCCACACCGCGACCTTCTTGCCGGCCACGTCGCCGAGGCGGTCCTTGATCTTCTGGTAGAGGACCTTCTTCTGCTCGCGGTTGACCACGTTGGTCGCCTCGAGCAGGTGCAGGGTCATGCCGTTCTTCTTGGCCGTGTAGCCGAGCGCGTCGACGTCCTTGGGGAAGCACGAGCCGCCGTAGCCGACGCCAGGGAAGAGGAAGGAGGCGCCGATCCGCCGGTCGGTCGCCATGCCGCGGCGGACGAGGTCCACGTCGGCGCCGACCTTGTCGGCGAGGTTGGCGATCTCGTTCATGAAGCTGATCCGCGAGGCCAAGAGCGCGTTGGCGCCGTACTTGGTCAGCTCGGCCGACTCGTTGTCCATGACGAGGATCGGCGCGCCGGTGCGCACGAAGGGGTCGTAGAGCTCCTTCATGATCGTGGCCACCCGCGCGTCGCTCGTGCCGATCACGACCCGGTCCGGCTTGAGGAAGTCGTCGATCGCGGCGCCCTCCTTGAGGAACTCGGGGTTGCTCACGACGTCGAACTCGTGCTCGGTGTTCTTGGCGATGATCTCGCGCACCTTGGCCGCGGTGCCCACCGGGACGGTGGACTTGATCACCACGATCTTGTGCTCCTGCATGGCCTGCGCGATCTGCTCGGCGGCCTTGAAGATGTACTTCATGTCCGGGCCGCCGTCGGGAGCGGGGGGCGTGCCGACGCAGATGAACACGATCCGGGTGTTCTCGACGGCCGACTTGAAGTCGCTGGTGAAGTGGAGCCGCTTGGCCTTGAAGTTGCGCTCGATCATTTGATCGAGGCCCGGCTCGTAGATCGGGACTCCGCCCTCGTTCAGCGAGTCGATCTTCTTCTGATCGATATCGACGCACCAAACCTGGTTGCCGCTGTCGCTGAAGCAGGTGCCGGAGACCAGGCCGACGTAGCCGGTGCCAATCATGGAGATCTTCACGAACGCTCCTCTGGAAGGGCCGACACTATAGGGAGCGGGCAGGAGCCCGTCTACGACCGCTCCAATCAGCACACCGCCGCCAGAGGGGGGCGGCGGAGCCTCGCCAGGGACGTGTCTCGAGACCCCCGAGGCGGGGGAGCTAGCGGACCAGCAGGCGCACGCGGCGGAGGGTGGCGGCGCGCTCGAGGCGCTCGACCTCCTGGCGGTCGATCAGCTGGGTGACCTCGCCGCACGTGACCTGGTAGTGGCGCGCGCTCTTCTCGACGACCTTGCCCACCAGCACGAAGCCGTTCTTGAGCACGAGCCGGTCCTCTTCCACGTGGAGGCGCTGGAGCGACTCGCGCGTCTCGGGCGCGATCACCAGCTCGCCGCTCTGCTCGAGGGCCTCGAGCAGGTCGTCGACCTGGTTGGCGGGGACCTTGACGAAGAAGGCGGCGTCCGCCTTGCTGCGGACCTCGTTCTCGGGGGTCGCGAAGCGGCGCAGCAGGGCCTTGGTCGTGTCGGCGACCTTGCCGATCTCGGCGTTGGCGGCCAGCTCCCAGTCGGCGTCGACCCGGCGCTTGCCCAGCTTCTGGGCCAGCTGCGCGGCGGCGGGGGGCTCCTCGTCCGCCTCGCTCGCGGGCGCGGCGGCGCCCGCGGTCTCGAGGGCGTCGGCGGCGGCGCGGAAGCCCGGCTTGCTCAGCGGGGCCTGCGCGACCTCGGGCCCGCGATACTTGTCGCGGCCTCCCCACGAGCCGCGCCCCGCGGCGAAGCTCGACTCCTGCGGCGTGGTCAGGAAGAGGCCGCCGCCCGCCACGAGCAGGAACACCGCGGCCTGGGCGAAGCGAGTCACGTTGCGCCACAGGATCAGCTTGGCCTGGCGGGCCTCGCTCTGGCGGCGCGCGTCCTCGCGCTCGAGGGCCTCGACCTCGTCGAGGATCCGGGCGGTGAAGTCGGTCGGGACCTCGAAGCGCGGCAGGTCACGCAGCTGGCCGCGCAGCTCGCGCAGGTGCTCGACCTCGAGCTCGACGGTCGGGTCCACGTCGATCAGGGCCTCGAGCTCGGCCAGCTCGTCGCCGCTCAGCTCGCCGTCGACGTAGGCGTTGAGGTTGGGGCCGAGCGCCTCGAGGTCAGCGGGCTCGGCGCCGGCGAAGGGGTCCTCGGCGAAGGGGTCGCGCGGGCCGCGCTTGCGTGAGGAGCTCTTGCGCGTCTTGCCGGACTTGGAGCCGGCGGCGACCGCCTGCTTCTGCTCCGCCTGCTGCTCCTCCTGCTTCTCCCCCGCCCGCTTCTCCCTGTCCTTGCGCTTCTTCTCGCGACGGATCTTCTCGCGCAGGATCCGGCCCGAGGCGCCGTGGCGCTCGGGGTGCATGGCCTTGGCGGCGCGCGCCGTGGCCATGGGGCCGACCTTGGCCATGATCGAGGCCGTGAAGTCGGGCGGCGGCTCCATGCGCGGGAGGTCGGCGAGCTGCGCGCGCAGCTCGCGCAGCTCCTCGAGCTCCTGGGCCAGCTCCGGCTCGTTGGCCAGGCGCTCCTCGAGCGCGGCCTGCTCC
>CALDQK010001034.1 GCA_937911525.1 uncultured bacterium | reverse complement strand
GAGCCGAGCTCGCGTCGCGCTGGCGCGCTGTCGCGCGTCGAGGAGCTCCTGGTAGCTCGGCGCGCGCTGGAGCCACACCGCGGGCAGCACCTCGCGCGCCTCGGGAGCCTCGGGCACCTCGTCCGAGATGGGCTCGGTGCCGGCGGCGGGCTCCAGCTCGGGGCCCTTGGGCTCGCGCTCCTCAGGCTGCTCCTGGGGGGCCTGGCCGGAGCCCGGCTCGGACGAGCCGGCGCCGGGTTGTTCGCTCGAGCCGGAGGGCGCTGGGGCCTCCTGCGTGGGAGCGGGCGCCGGCTGGGTCGGGGCCGCGTCGTCGGTCCAGCTCGGGGTCGGCGCGACCCGTTGGCGCTCGAGCTCGATCCGCCGCAGCAGGCTGCGCACCTCGGGGTGCCGTCGGGTGCGGGTCGCGAGGAGCTGGCGCAGCTGGCGCTCCAGCTCGCTCAAGGGGACCCGCGGCTCCTCCTGGGCGGCGCGCGCTGCCTGGGCGAGCTCGAGGCGCTGGCGCTCGGCGGCGCGCGCGGCCTCCTCCCGCTCGCGCTCTCGCCGGAGCTCGGCCTGGTGGGCGTAGTAGGCGTCGCGGGCTTGGCGCGTGACCGCGACCTGGAGCTCGGCGACGCGCGCGTCCTCGTGTTCGAGCTGGACCTCGAGCGCGCGCTCCGCCTCGCGCCGGCGCTGCCACTCGCGCTCCTCCTCCTGGTAGCGCTTCAGGCGGGAGTCGTCCTCGAGCAGGGGGTGGGCCCGCCGCAGCTCGGCCAGCGCGAGCGCCGGATCCTCCCGGGGTTCGTCGAGCGCGGCGCTGGTCACCTGGCCCACGTCGCCCTCGTCGGCGCGGATCATGCGGCGAGCGAGCTCGTCGGCGGCGCCGAGGGCCTCCGCCTCCGTCAACCCGCGCACGTTGATCGCGACCCGCGCGAAGCCGCCGGACTGCTGGACCTCGATCAGCTTCCGGTTGGGGGGGCGCAGGCGCTCGGGGCTGCGCGGCATGATGAACATCTCGCCCAGGATCCCGACCTCGAGGTCGGGGTCCACGAGTCCTGCCAGCGCCCGCTCGCTCCCCAGCTGTTCGGCGTAGAGCTCCGCCGAGCCGTCGTAGCCGGGGCCATTGCTGACCAGCGTGGCCCGCGCCACGTAGCTGACAGGGAGCAAGAGCACGAGGGCGCACGCGGCCCCCAGCAGACCGAAGAAGGTCACCAGGAGCACGGTCTGACGCCGTCGCAAGAAGTGCGCGCTTGGGAGCCTCATCCGAACCGGCGCTGACCTCCTAAGTCCTGATCCTCGATTGCCCTGCGGCAGTTTCCATCGTAGCCAGCCGCTGAGACCCCTTCAATTCGCCGCGGGCTTTACCTTCCCCCGCCTCCTGGCTAGGATCAGCGCCCTTCGTCATTGCGCCAAAAGGACTTAGATCTCACCTCAGGTCCTCCAGATTTGCAGCGTGACGTTCTCCTTTCCCCCGCGACTTGGAGCAGAAACCCGTTGACCCAGGCAGAGCTTCAATTGGTCCTCCAGGCTCGAGAAGGCGATCGCGCCGCTTTCGGGCAGCTGATCGCGTCCTTCAAGGGGCGCGTCTACGCCACCGCCATGGCGGTCAGCGGGGACCCAGAAGAGGCTCGTGAGCTGACTCAGGAGACCTTCGTGCGGGCCATGCAGAACCTCCCCCGCCTCGAGACCCCAGAGCGCTTCGGCGCCTGGTTGGGGGGGATCACGCGCACGCTCGCCAAGGACGTGCGCCGCAAGGCCGCGCGCGAGAAGCGTCACCTGCAGGCCGCCGCGCACGAGCGCGGCGGGGTCGCTGAGCCGGCGGACGCCGCCGTCGCTCGGCGCGAGACGAGCGAGAAGCAGCTCGAGCTGCTCCTCGACCTCGTGAGCGGGTTGCCCGAGAACACGCGGATCGCGCTCGACCTTCGCTTCCGCCGCGATCTCAGCTACGCCGAGATCGCGGAAGAGATGGGGGTCCCCGCCAGCACGGTGCGGGGCCTGCTCCATCGCGGGACGAAGGCCCTGCGCACGAAGCTGCGCCCGATGCTCCGGCGAGCCGGAGAGATGGCGTGAGCGAAGGAGGATCCATGAGCGACCTCGAGTCCCTGCTCCAGGCCCACCTCGACGGTGAGCTGACCCCCGAGGAAGAGGCCGCCGTTCAGGCCGGGCTGGCCGAGGACCCAGCGCTCGTCGAAGCGCGGGACGAGCTCGCGGCGCTGGGCGGGATGCTGCGGGACATGTATGGCTGGGTCAGCGAGACCAAGGTCCCTGTGGCCGTCCCAGGGGTCCCCAGCGAAGCGGAAGGCCCGTCCACTTCGGCGCCCAAGCCGCTGGTGCCTGGCTCGGGCGAGGGGGTGGTCACCATGGCTGCGGCCTCCGGGACGGGGCGCGTGGTCCGCTTCCCCAAGCAGATCGCGGGCTACCGGCTCGAGCGCGAGCTGGCCCGCGGCGGCATGGGCACGGTCTACCGCGCCCACCAGATCTCCCTCGACCGCCCCGTCGCCCTCAAGGTGCTCGCCGCCAAGTGGACCGCCAACGAGCAGTTCGTGGCTCGCTTCCTGCGCGAGGCGCGCCTGGCCGGCACGATTCGCCACAAGAACCTCGTCCAGATCTTCGAGGTCGGCGAGCACGGCGAAGGCGAGGACCGCCAGCTCTGGTATTCGATGGAGCTGGTCGAAGGCGAGGACGCCGAGGCCGTGCTCAAGCGCGACGGCCGGATCCCACAGCAGCGGGCCGCCGAGATCGCGCACGAGGTCGCCCAGGCGCTGGCCGCGGCGGCCTCGAAGGGGATCGTCCA